>JBMCIT010000052.1:0-8243 GCA_048616715.1 Tangfeifania sp.
AAAAAGAAGAAATAGCACAATTAAAACGTGAGGCTAATATAAAAAGAGAATCTGCCATTAAGGAATTTGAAAACGAAATATTTATGCAGGTTGATATCAAATAATTTCATTATGAATAATTCGCTAAAAAATATCCATAACCTGTTTTCTGAAATCAGACAACTGATTGACGAAACAAGACAAAGCGTTGCCGTTGCAGTGAATACCTCCACAACAATTTTATATTGGAATATTGGTCAACGAGTTAATAATGAAATACTTGAAAACAAACGTGCTGAATATGGAAAAGAAGTTGTAAAAACACTTTCTCAAAAATTAACTCAGGAATTCGGAAAGGGGTGGAGCGAGCAACATCTTCGACATTGCCTACGCTTTGCGTAGACTTTTCGCGATAAAAAAATTCTCTACGCATTGAGTAGACAATTAAGCTGGACTCATTTTCGGACGATAATTTACTTGGACGATGAACTTAAACGAGAGTTTTATATCCAAATGACCAGAACTGAAAACTGGAATACTCGCACATTGAATGAAAAGATTGATTCTATGTTATTTGAAAGGACAGCAATCTCAAAAAAGTCCGAAGAACTGATAAGAAAGGAACTTAAAGAGTTGCGGGAAGAAAACAAACTAAGTCCGGACCTCGTTTTTCGTGATCCCTATTTTCTGAATTTCCTTGGGTTAGAAGACAATTATAGTGAAAAATCATTGGAAGAGGCGATATTAAAGGAACTTGAAAAATTCATTTTGGAATTGGGACAAGGCTTTACATTTATTGAACGACAAAAAAGAATGTTAATTGATGGAGATAGTTTTAAACTTGATTTATTGTTTTATCATCGAAAACTGAAACGGCTTGTCGCAATTGACTTAAAGCTGAGTCGCTTTAAAGCCCGATACAAAGGTCAAATGGAATTGTACCTGCGCTACCTTGAAAAGTACGAATCGGAGAGTGGGGAGAATTCGCCTATCGGATTAATTCTATGTTCAGAAGGTTCAAAAGAACAAATTGAACTGCTACAATTTGATAATTCTGAAATTCGAGTAGCGGAATATTGGATGGAGTTGCCACCAAAAGAGGTGCTGCAAAAGAAATTACATAAAGTGATAGAACTGGAAAGGGAAAAATTACAGATGGAAAAGCTGAAAAAGCCAACTTCTAAATGTTAGCATATAGAACAAGGTAATATTTCAATACCTTTGGCGTTTTACAGAATATAGAAATTGCGAATGAACCGTAAATACTACCTGATTATCATTTTTATATTGTCTGTGATTGCAGGCAGGGCGCAAATCGGCGGTGAGTCAACCTACCAGTTTCTTGAGCTGACAAACTCTGCAAGAGTGGCAGCACTCGGCGGCACCCAGGTTGCACTTACTGATACTACTGATCTGAATTTGCCATTTCATAACCCGTCGCTTTTACACCGGGGCATGAACAATACTGTGCTGGTAAATTACATCAATTATTTTGCAGATATCATTTACGGATACGCCTCGTATGCAAGGCATTTTGAGGGAATCGGGAATTTTGGGCTGGGAATGCACTACATCAATTACGGCGATTTTAAAGAAGCAGGCGAAACCGGAGAACTAACCGGCAATTATTTCACCGCTGCGGAATATTCGCTCAATATGATTTATTCCAACCATTATAAACGCCTGAGTTATGGCGCCAATCTGAAACCCATTTTTTCGGTGTTCGAAAGTTACCGTTCTTTTGGCCTGGCTGCTGATTTGGGCGTTAATTTCAGCAGCAAAGACAGCCTCACGCATGTTGCCATGGTGGCCCGCAACATTGGCGGACAAATTACTACTTACTACCAGGATGGCAGCCGCGAGCCGGTGCCGTTCGATTTACAGGCCGGAATCAGCAGCCGTCTGAGGTACGCCCCGGTAATTCTTTCGCTTACCCTGCACCACCTCAACCAATGGGATTTGTCTTATTTTGATGAAGAGGAAACCAGCCTCGAAAATATGTACCAACGCAATGAAAGTTTTGGGAAACAGTTTATGCGCCATGTGGTTTTGGGTGTCGAGATTTTGCCGTCAGATAATTTTACGCTCAGGGCCGGTTACAATTACCAGCGCCGCCAGGAACTCAAGTTTGACGAGCGGCTTTCTACAGTTGGTTTTTCGGCAGGTTTTGGAATAAAAATCAAACGGTTCCGGTTCGATTTTGCTACTTCACGTTTTCACCTCGCCGGTTCATCCAACCTCTTTTCGCTGGCAGTTAATTTAAACGATTTCTGATTAAAGATATTTGTGTCCGGTTTTGAAATTCCTTTATCTTTGTTGCAAATGCAACTGAAAAATGACTAAAAAAAAGATAATAATAGCCATCGACGGGCATTCGTCGTGCGGAAAAAGCACGCTGGCAAAATCCCTGGCCCGGGAACTGGAATACATTTACATTGACAGCGGCGCAATGTACCGCGCCGTAACGCTTTTTGCCCTGCGAAACGGACTGATTGTCAACCGTGAAATTCTCAACAAAAAAGAGCTGATTGAGCGATTGAAGGAAATCAAAATCACTTTTGAATGGGATTCGAAAACCGAGAAGAATATTACTTTTTTAAATGAGGAAAACATTGAGGATGAAATTCGTCAAATCGAAGTTTCGAATAATGTAAGTCCTATTAGTACGATTCCTGAAGTACGGAAGGAAATGGTAAAGCAGCAGCGTGAAAACGGGAAAGACAAAGGAATTGTGATGGACGGCCGCGACATTGGGACGGTTGTTTTCCCTGATGCGGAACTAAAAATATTTATGACCGCCTCGCCGGAAATCCGGGCAAAACGAAGATTTGTCGAGCTACAGGAAAAAGGCGTGAAAGTAGATTTTGATGAGGTTCTGGCAAATGTGGAAGAACGGGATAACATCGATTCCACGCGCGAAACAAGCCCGTTAAAAAAGGCCGATGACGCGATTGTTCTGGATAACAGCAATTTAAACCGTGAAGAGCAGTTGCAGTGGGCGTTGCAAAAAGCAAATGAAATTATTGAGGGAAAATGAGGATTGAAATCGACAAACAATCCGGCTTTTGTTTTGGGGTGATAAAAGCGATTCAAACTGCCGAAGAAAAACTAAAGCAGGAGGAGCAGTTGTATTGCCTGGGCGATATAGTGCACAACACCAGTGAAATTCAGCGTCTCGAAAAAATGGGATTGAAAACGGTTTCGCGCGAAGAATACTTTCAGCTTCACGATTGCAAAGTTTTAATTCGCGCCCATGGCGAACCTCCTGAAACATACGAATACGCCAAAAAAAACAACATTGAACTGATTGATGCCACCTGCCCGGTTGTACTGACACTGCAGGGAAGGGTAAAAAAATCGTACGATACCAGCCGGAAAGTAAACGGTCAAATAGTTATTTTCGGGAAAAAAGGACACGCCGAAGTGATCGGCCTCGACGGGCAAACCAACCACAATACTGTTCTTGTTGAAAATATAAACGATATTGAAAAAATCGATTTTTCGCGGCCGGTTTGGCTTTTTTCGCAAACTACCCGTAGAATAGAAGAATTTCAGGAAATTGCAGAAGCTGTTAAATTGAGAATGAAACCCGGTGTGAAGGCCGAAATTAAAGATACTATTTGCCGCCAGGTTTCAAACCGGGTGCCGCATCTTCGTAAATTTGTCCACAAGTTCGATTTGGTGCTGTTTGTTGCCGGTCATAAAAGTTCCAACGGCAAATACCTTTTTTCGGTTTGTAAAGAAGAAAATTTAAATTCTTACCATATTTCGCAGCCCGGCGAAATGATGACTGAATGGTTTGAAGGAGTTGAATCTGTTGGGATTTGCGGGGCTACTTCCACTCCCAACTGGCTGATGGAAGAAGTAGCTGAGTCAGTGGATCGAAGGTTTAATAAATGAATCAGTCCCCCCATCACCCTGAATGATGGGAGGACTAAGAAAGTTTATGTAAATATGCCCAAATTGTACGCCCAGGTTATAGTGCCCCTTTCGTTGCACGGCGCATATACTTACGAAGTGCCGGAGCATTTACAGCCACAGGTTGAAAAAGGCAAGCGGGTAGTGGTGCAGTTTGGCCGCAAAAAATTTTATGCTGCCCTGGTAGTTTCGCTTTCTGAAAAATCTCCTGAAAACATTGAAACAAAAGATATTGTGCAGGTGCTGGATGATCATCCGGTAGTTTTGCCCCAAAACCTGGAGTTGTGGAAGTGGATGGCAACTTATTATTGCTGTACCCTCGGTGATATTTTCAGGGCGGCTCTGCCGCCTGGCCTGAAACTGGAAAGCAAATCGAAAATTTTGCCCACCGGAAATGAAGGCGAACAGGAAATTTCAGAAGATGAACAGCGAATTCTTGTTCAGTTGGAACAGGATGTGAACACCCTGGAAGGATTGCAACGAAAACTGGACGACCTGTTTTCTTATGCTGCTTTAAAAAGCTTGCTGAAAAAAAATATTATTCAGGTTGAAGAAAAAATCAGTTCGAAATACAAGCCCAAAACAGAAACGTTTGTTAAACTGCATCCGCAAATAAAAACGGAAGGGCAGTTAAATGAAATTGCCGAAAACCTGGCGAAAGCAAAAAAACAGCAGGCGTTGTTATTCCATTTTTGTAAGAAAATCAGTGTTTTCAGTGAGAAGCAAAAATCTTTCATCAGCAAAAAAGAGTTGCTGAAAGATACTGATTTTAGTACAGCCATTTTGAATGAACTGGACAGGAAAAAAATTCTGAAGAAATACCAGCAGCAAATTTCACGGATTGAAGAAGATACGCAAAAGCAGGTGAACATCAACATGCTGAACACCTACCAGGAAAAAGCGCTCACTGAAATTAAAGCTGTTTTCGCTGAAAAAGATGTGGCGCTCATTCACGGAATTACAGCCAGCGGGAAGACTGAAATTTATATCCATCTCATCGATGAGATTTTGAAAAAGGGGAAACAGGCACTTTACCTGGTCCCTGAAATTGCCCTCACAACGCAAATTGTGCAACGCCTGAAAAATGCGTTTGGAAAGAAAGTGGGAATTTACCACTCGCGGCTGAACAGCCAGGAGCGGGTTGAAATATGGGAAAAAGTGCTGCATTTTCAAACAAATCCGGACGAAGGTTACCAGGTAATTCTGGGGGCCCGATCATCACTTTTTATGCCTTTTTCAAATCTGGGATTGGTAATTGTTGACGAAGAACACGAAAATTCTTTCAAGCAATTCGACCCGGCACCGCGCTACAATGCCCGCGATATGGCAGTTGTTTTGGGAATGCTGAATAACGCAAAAGTATTGCTCGGCTCGGCAACGCCTTCTTATGAAAGTTATTTCAATGCTTTGAAAGGAAAATACGGACTGATAAATCTTGAAAAACGGCATTCGAATATTGAATTGCCCGAAGTGATTGTTGCCGACATAAAGCGCGCCTGGAAGACAAAACAGATGCGTTCGGTGCTTACGCCTCAACTTTTCGATTTGATGGACAACGCACTCACCAACAAGGAACAGGTCATCCTTTTTCAGAACCGGCGGGGCTATTCGCCTTTTGTACAGTGTTTTAACTGCGGCTGGATTCCCAAATGCAAAAATTGCGATGTGAGCCTGACCTATCATAAATATAAAAAACGGCTCAATTGTCATTATTGCGGATACCATCATCTTCATCCAAACGAATGTCCTGAATGCGGCTCGCCCGATATTAAAACACGTGGTTTCGGAACTGAAAAGATTGAGGATGAACTGAAACCGCTTTTCCCCGGGGCTCAAATCGACCGGATGGATTTGGACACAACTCAATCGAAAAATGCGTTTGGGAAAATTATCCACAACCTGGAATCCCGAAAAACCGATATTTTAATAGGCACACAAATGGTAACCAAAGGCCTCGATTTTGAACACGTGAGCGTGGTGGGAATCCTGAATGCCGATAACCTGATTAATTTTCCTGATTTCCGTGCGCATGAACGCGCCTACCAGTTAATTTCGCAGGTAAGTGGCCGCGCCGGACGGAAACACAACCGCGGAAAGGTAGTGGTGCAAACCTCTGAACCGGATCACCCGCTTATTGATCTCATTCAAAAACAGGATTACCTCACCGCATTTCATATGCAAATGGAAGAGCGGAAGCTATTCAGGTATCCGCCGTTTTACAGGCTCATCAAGCTGATTGTGAAACATAAAAAACCGGAGAATGTAAACCGGGTGGCCGGGCAACTCAGCACAAAACTTCGTCAAAATAGTCAACTAACAGTACTTGGACCGGAATTCCCGCTGGTTAGCCGCATTCAGTTGTGGTACCAAAAAGAAATCTGGTTAAAGATAAGCCGGAAACTGCCACCCGGCGAGGTGAAAGAATTTGTGGTGCATTGCGTTCAGGAAGTGAAGCATTTAAAGGAAAACAGCAGCAGTGTTATCAATATCGATGTCGATCCGGGATAATTTTTCATTATTAATTCATTTTGATATGGATTTATAACAGGTGTTCTTTTTCCGGCAATCAAATTTTTATAGTTTTGTAGCTCTTTAATTTTAACGGGTGAACGGAAAAGAAGTAAATCATATATTTGAACAATTCAGCCAGATGCGGGCCCTTGTAATCGGCGATGCTATGGTTGATACTTATCTCTGGGGAAAAGTGGAACGGGTATCACCCGAGGCTCCCATTCCAATTGTATCTATAACAAATAGGGAGAGCCGCTTGGGCGGTGCTGCAAATGTATCGCTGAATTTGCAATCGCTGGGGGCAACACCGGTTTTGTTTTCGGTGATTGGCAATGATGACAAAGGCCGCAAATTCAAAAAACTTCTTGAAAAACATCAACTTAGCAGTGAAGGTGTTTTTGTGGATGCTAACCGGATTACAACGGTGAAAAGCCGGATTATTGGTAAAGGCCAGCACATTGCCCG
Source organism: Tangfeifania sp. (assembly GCA_048616715.1). Taxonomy (GTDB): domain Bacteria; phylum Bacteroidota; class Bacteroidia; order Bacteroidales; family Prolixibacteraceae; genus Tangfeifania. The sequence continues at coordinate 6,874 of JBMCIT010000052.1, forward strand.
GGTCGATGAGGAATCGGTAGAGTTTATTTCCAATGAAATAGAGCAGGCCCTGCTTGCCGGAATACGGAAGGAAGTTGACCAAAACCGGGTGGATGTTATCATTTTTGTCGATTACGACAAAGGGGTAGTTACCCCAACACTATTTGAGGCTGTTAATAACCTGGCCATTGAAAAAGGTATTCCAACAGCAGTTGATCCTAAAAAACGGAATTTCAAATACTACAAAAATGTTGGATTGTTCAAGCCGAATTTCAAAGAATTTGTAGACGGAATAGGGCTGCCCATTGAAAAAGGTGATTTCAATACGCTGCGCAAAATGGCCCATGAGTTGAAAGAGAAGAATAATTTCAAATTAATTTTTGTGACCCTGTCAGAACTGGGGGTTTTTATCAGCAATGGTGTAAAAGAGCAGTATTACCCGGCAGTTATCCGCCACATTGCCGACGTTTCGGGGGCTGGTGATACGGTTATCAGTGTTGCAAGCCTGGCATTGGCAGCAAAACTTCCGCCAAAAATTATGGCAATGATGTCGAACATTGCAGGTGGGCTGGTGTGCGAAAACCTGGGAGTTGTTCCGGTGAATAAAACGCAACTGATGAAAGTTATGAAGTCGCAAAAAATTTGAAAAATTACCTGCTCACTTCCAGTTTTTTAACAACTTTTCTCGCCGATTAATGAAAATGCCGTCATGAGGTTTAGGCGATTTTATTAAATTTGAAACCGATCATTTAAACAAAATAATCAGATGGGAAAAATCATTTCACTGGCAAACCAGAAGGGTGGAGTAGGTAAAACTACTACAACTATTAACCTTGCGGCAAGCCTTGCTGTTTTGGAACAAAAAGTATTGATTATCGATGCCGACCCGCAGGCAAATTCAACTTCCGGCCTGGGGTTAGATGTTAAAAATGTGCAATCGAGTATTTACGAATGCATTGTAGATGAAGTGGATGCCGAAAAAGTAATCCTCAATACCGATGTTGCCAATCTGGATATCATTCCTTCACACATCGACCTTGTAGGGGCAGAAATAGAAATCCTGAATCTCCCGAACAGGGAAAAGGTGTTGCGCAATTCCATCGAAAAAATAAAAGAGAAATACGACTTTATTTTCATCGACTGTTCGCCTTCACTTGGCTTGATTACAGTGAATGCATTAACGGCTTCCGACTCGGTTATTATTCCGGTGCAGTGCGAATATTTTGCACTCGAGGGTCTGGGAAAACTGCTGAATACAATTAAAATTATTCAAAACCGCTTAAATCCTGAGTTGGAAATTGAAGGATTTTTGCTGACTATGTACGACTCGAGATTGAACCTCTCGAACCAGGTTTACGAAGAGGTGAAACGTCATTTTCAGGATATGGTTT
>JBMCIT010000053.1:0-8234 GCA_048616715.1 Tangfeifania sp.
AGGGTAAAACACAGGGAGCCGGCAGTACGGATTATGTCAGCCGAAGGACGGTACTACCTCGATAAAAATGGGGAAATAATTCCGGTTTCGGCAAATTATACGGCCAATGTGTTGTTAGCCACCGGGTATTTTTCTGAGAAATTTGCCAAAGACGAACTGTTGCCGTTTGTGCTGTTCCTTGAAAATAATCCATTCTGGAAAGCCCAAATTGAACAGGTACATGTGGAACAGGATGGTGATATTATTCTGACCCCGTTTGTTGGCGACCATTTGATTGAACTGGGGCCACTGGTTAACTACCCGGCAAAACTGAGGAATATGAAAGCATTTTACCGTCAGGTGATGGCCCGCAATAAATGGAGTGAATACAAAATGGTGAGTTTAAAATACCATAATCAGGTAATTGCAAAAAAGAGATAATATGGCTTCAAAAACAAATTTATCGGTTGTTATCGATGTGGGCACATCCAAGATTACAGCCCTCGCCGGAATAAAAAACAGCGAGGGGAAAACGGAAATCTTGGGCGCTTCAAAATTGCCTTCCAGGGGAATTAAACGGGGAGTGATTTTTAATATCGAAGAGGCGGCAACTTCCATCGGGCAGGTGATGGATGATTTGGCCGGACAGGTGGATGGTAAAATTGAAAAAGTGGATATTGCCTATGCCGGGCAGCCTATGAAAATTTATGAATTTAAAGGTACGCGGCTTACTTCGGGCGATGGAGTGGTGACCGAAAATGATGTGAATGAATTGTTTAACGAAGCCAAAGAAGTAAACATCGAACAGGATTTTACCATACTGCATATTTTACCGCAATCGTTTGTAATTGACAATGAAATTGTCGATTTCAGTCCGGTTGGAATTACCGGGCGTAAAATTGAAGCCACTTACAAAATTATAGCCGTACCTCAAAATCACATTGCTAACTTCGGGCGTGTTCTTAACAAGCTGGGACTCGAACTTGGAGACGTTGTTTTGTCGCCTGTTGCAGCCAGCGAAGCCGTATTAACAGAGGATGAAAAAGAACTTGGAGTGATTCTGCTCGATATTGGGGCCGGAACCACAAAACTTTCAATTTTCAACGAAGGCGCGCTTGTTCATACTGCGGTGATTCCGTTTGGCGGAAATGTGGTTACAAACGATATTAAAGAGGGTTGTTCCATTCTTCCAAAATGGGCAGAACAATTGAAAACGCAATACGGACAAGCACTCGGCGATTTTGCCGATGAGCAGAAAGTAGTTACTATTCCCGGACATAGCGGCTGGGAACCCAAAGAAATCTCGTTTAAAAGCCTGGCTTTTATCATCCAGGCACGTATGGAAGAAATCGTGGACAGCGCCTTTTTTCAGGTGGAAAAGTCGGGTGTTGCAGAAGATTTGGGTTCGGGAATTGTCCTTTCAGGAGGAACTTCAGCTTTAAACAACCTGGTTTCGCTGGTAAAATTCAGAACAGGTATGGATGCACGACTGGCATATTCAGTGCTCCGCCCTTCTGCAAAAATTGAAGGACTGGAACATCCCGATTTTCAAACTGTGCTTGGAATGCTGCAAATGGCGCTTGAAAAGGTGGATCCATTTCCAAAAGAAAAAAGGAAAAAGCCCAAAAAGAAGAAAAAAGAAGGGGGCATTTCTCCCTGGTTGAAAAATGTCGTTCAGGGAGTGCTCGATTATGTTGATGACGATGAAGATGTAGCGTTGAATTAAAAATTAATGATATGACCGAATTAGTAAATTTCCAATTTCCACAAACCTCATCCTCCTCAATCATTAAAGTGATTGGAGTAGGTGGGGGTGGCTGCAACGCGGTCAGTCATATGTACGAAGAAGGAATTGCTGGAGTTGATTTTATAATCTGCAATACCGATGGCCAGGCCATGGAAAACAGCCGTGTGCCGGTGAAAATCCAGTTGGGTGTTACGCTCACCGAAGGCCGTGGCGCAGGCAACCAGCCGCAAATGGGCGAGGAGGCTGCCCGTGAAAACTACGAAGACCTCAAGAAGGTGCTGCAGGAAAACACAAAAATGCTGTTTATTACCGCCGGCATGGGCGGCGGGACCGGAACCGGGGCAGCACCTGTAATTGCACAACTGGCCCGCGAACTCGATATCCTTACTATTGCAGTTGTGACTGTACCTTCTCCCGCCGAAGGGAAAAAACGTTTTGGGCAGGCCATGGAAGGCATCGAAAAACTGGGTAAATATGTCGACAGTATGTTGGTGGTGAGCAACCAGCGGCTCCAAAATATTTTTGGCGATTTGCCCGCACGTCAGGCATTTAAAAAAGCCGACGATATTGTGGCAACCGCAGTAAAAGGCGTGGCTGAAATTATTACCATCCACGGGAACATCAACATCGATTATACCGATGTGTTTACGGTGATGCACAACAGCAACGTATTTATTATGGGAACCGGAATCGCCTCGGGCGAAGGCCGCGCGATGAATGCCGTGAACCAGGCACTGGAATCGCCGCTGCTCGACAGCAACGATATTTACGGAACACAAAACATCCTGCTGAATATTATTTCGGGAAAAGATGAAATTACCATTGGCGAAATTGGCGAAATCATTGAAGTGTTGCAGGAGAGGGCCGGACAGGATGCTGATATAATTTGGGGAAACGGATACGACGAATCGCTGGGCGAAGATATCAGCGTTACAATTCTCGCAACCGGGTTTGTAACCAACCCCAACCAGTTGCTGCAGCCCAAAAAAGAACCTGAAAAATACAATCTTGAAGCGGAAGAAAATGAAGAAGCTGAAGAAAATATGGAACCTGTTGAGGCAGAGTCAGACGATGAAAAGTATTTTTTGAAAGATGAGTATTCTGAAAACAACAAAAGAGAGACGTCTGTTTCTGAAAAGAAAAGCACTATAAAAACCATAACCGATAAGCCACTTTTTTCAACAAAACGAAAAAAGAAGAAAAAGAAAAAGGAGAAAGCAGATGAACCGGTTGGCGAGAGTAACATCGACAACTGGTTTTATAAGAATTTTGGATTGGGAAAGTTGTTCGAAGATGAAGATCAGTCGCTGGAAGAATAACAGGAGTTGAACCTTAAAAAGCAGTAAAATGACAGAGAAAATGGCAAATTTTTCATTTCCGAAAAACCCTGGCGCCGACATAAAAGTTGTTGGTGTTGGCGGCGGCGGCGGAAATGCCTTAAATTATATGTTTAAGCAGGGAATCAGAGATGTTGATTTTATAATATGCAACACCGATGCACAGGCGCTCGATGCCAGCCCGGTGCCTACAAAAGTGCAGTTAGGGGCATCGTTAACTGAAGGCCGCGGCGCGGGCAATAAACCCGAAGTGGGTAAGCAGGCAGCCATCGAAAATATTGAAGATGTAAAACAGGCGCTTTCGCAAAATACGAAGATGGTTTTTGTAACTGCCGGAATGGGCGGCGGAACCGGAACCGGCGGTGCTCCGGTAATTGCAGAAGCCTGCAGTGCCGAAGGGTACCTCACCGTGGGAATTGTTACCATTCCGTTCAGAAATGAAGGGAAACGCCGCATTAAACAGGCGATTGACGGAATTGCCGAATTGGAAGGACATGTGGATGCACTGCTGGTAATTAACAATGAACGTATCCGCGAAATGTTCGGGGATTTTGGAATCTCGGAAGCTTTTTCGAAAGCCGATAATATTCTGGCCACTGCAGCCAAAGGAATTGCTGAAATTATTACCGTTCCCGGTTACATCAATGTTGATTTTGCCGATGTGGAAACCGTGATGCGCAAAAGCGGGCTGGCCATTATGGGAACAGGAGTTGCTGAAGGGGAAGACCGTGCAACCAAAGCCGTTGAAAAAGCATTGAATTCTCCGTTGCTGAATAACAACGACATTCGCGGTGCACGAAATATTCTGCTGAATATTACTTCCGGAAACAAGGAAGTGACCATGGATGAGGTAGGGAAAATTACCGATTACCTGCAAAACATGGCCGGTTTTGATGCCGACCTGATTTGGGGCAACGGAAAAGATGAAACCCTGGGCGATGATATATCTGTAACTTTGATTGCCACTGGTTTTGGCAACAGTTCAATTCCGGAAATCACTGGCGACCGCAAGCCGGGAAAAGAGACGCATGAGTTGAAAATGGAACCGGAGCCTGAAAATCCGAAACCTTCAAAAAAATCTCCGGAGAAAAAATCGTATTCGCTATCTGACCAGAAAACGTTAAGTTTTAATGATTCGGAAGAAGCTTCGAACGATGATATGGAGTTTGAAGTGCTTTATCCCAAAACCAACAAAGCACGTAAAAATGTGGAGAATGCGAAGATGGATTTTTCTTCGGCATCGGATGAAGATTTGAATGAGTTGGAGAGTATTCCTGCCTACAAGCGCCGCCAGATGCGAATGAACGACCCGAAGTATAAAAAAAAATTGTCGAACTATTCCGTAAACAACGAAAATAAATTAACCGATAAAAATTCCTACCTTCACGGGCAGGTAGATTAATTCAGAAAAAACAAAAAACTATGGCACTTTTCGACCAGATAAACAACGACATGAAAGCGGCCATGAAGGCCCGCGATAAAGTAAAACTGGAAGCATTGCGCAATATAAAAAAGGTGATGCTCGAAGTTAGGGCAGCCAAGGGGGCCGGCTCGGAACTTACAGAAGAAGAGTCGCTTAAAATTATTTCGAAACTGGCAAAACAGGGAGCTGACTCGGCGGCCATTTACAGGGAGCAGGGCCGCGAAGATTTGGCATACCAGGAGATGGCGCAGGTAAAAGTTTATGAAAGCTATTTGCCGGCCAAAATGAGCGATGAAGAATTAACCGCGGCAGTGAAGGAAGTTATTGAAAAAACCGGCGCTTCCTCTATAAAAGATATGGGAAAAGTGATGGGGATTGCCTCAAAAGAACTGGCCGGAAAAGCCGACGGGAAAGAAATTGCAGCAAAGGTGAAATCCTTGTTGCAATAGAGGTTAGTCATCCTCCTCCGAATCTTCATCCTCAATCTGATCGGCTACGTGATCCATGTCGGCATATTTGTCTTCGTAATCTTGTTTCACATCGTCTTTCAGGAAACCTTCATCATCGAAATCGTCGTCTTCGTCAACAATTTGCACCGCTTCGTTTTCTGTCATCCGCAACATGTAATATTTATCTTCGGTTTCAAAGGGTAACGCGGAAACTTTCACCCCGTTTTTATCGAAAAAATGGATGAGGTTCTCGGCAAATCCATCGGCGTAAACCAACTTGATTTGTTCCTGTAAATCTTTATCGAGCTTATTGTAATCTTTAATTACTCTTGGTTTGTCAGGTGTCATAATTTAATATGTTATGTTTTTGAAATTCAGTAAATAATGAACATTTTTGGTGCAATTACTTATTCATTCCGGCTTTTTGCGAAACTGATAAAGCGTTAATAAATAACCTCAACAAATAAATGTGTTAGATTTGATATATACAACAGTTCGGTGATTTTTTTTACCGCTTTTTTTGCCGTCTGATCCTGCCGTAAATGCAATTCATGTCGTTGCACCATTCGCATTGGTAACCTTTTTGTTTACAGTTTGTTCCAATCCCGATTATCCCACTCACCGATTTTATGGGGTGCATCAGCGAAGAGGGGGAAAGCCCGATGCCACAAAAATTTTCAGGGAGAAGCGAAAAAAGTTTCTGCTGCTCGGCCACACTCCAGTTGCAGTAACCGGGCGAAAATGAATCGGTGATTCCCATTTCTGCTTCACTTACCAGTGCGGCAATTTTTTCCTGAAGTTTTTCTACTGTTTTATCCGCAATCAGGGAGCCAATCACATCCAGGACATAAGCCAGGAGATCATTTCCCAAGGCCGCCTGTTTTTGTGCAAAGTTGGAAATTTGCCCTCCGGCTGTGCAGGCAAACAATGCTGCCGAAGTTGCATGTTTTAGTTGTGTAACTACGATTTTTCCGGGCGAAAAAACCTGGTGTTGTATACGGATTGATTTCTTTTCGCGGTCTACTTCAACCTGATCATAAATTACGAATCCGCCTTCAATTTTTGTATGATGGGGTGCTGTCTTCAATCCTTCTTCAATTAAATCGGGAAAAGGCTCGGGCGACTCGCCGGGTTCAAAACCCATCAGCTCTTCAATTTCACCGGCTTTTATTTGAAGTTCATCAAAAGTAAAAGTGTAATTTTTTAAATCAGTTGACATTTCTGGTTCAATTAATTTTTCCGGGTTGCAAAGTAGTAAAAAAGATGAAGAATTCTGGAATTGAATATCTGATTCATTTTTACTTACATTGGTGTCAGTGCACAAAAAAAGAGGAAATGCGTTAGCAGATCCTCTTTTCAATTGGTGAATTGAATTTTTTATTTTTCAGTGATTTCCACTTTTTCAATTACATCGCCGGGCCGGATTTCGTCGATTACATCCAGGCCTTCAACTACTTTTCCAAAACAGGTATGATGTCCGTCGAGGTGTTTGGTGTTATCTCGGTTGTGGCAAATGAAAAACTGGGAACCACCGGTGTCTTTTCCGGCATGAGCCATAGAAAGCACGCCGCGGTCGTGGTATTGCTTTTCGCCGTCGGTTTCACATTTAATGGTGTAGCCCGGGCCACCTGCCCCGGTTCCGTCGGGGCATCCGCCCTGTATTACAAAATCGGGGATTACGCGGTGAAAAGTCAAGCCGTCGTAAAAACCTGATTCTGTTAAGTTCACAAAATTGTCGACTGTTCCAGGCGCATCTTCATCGTAAAAATCCACTTTCATTACCCCTTTGGCAGTGTGAATAGCTGCTTTTGTCATTTGAAATTGTTTTAAAATTTGGTCGCAAATGTAAGAAAATTAACTGATTTCAAAATTATCTGTTGTAACATCCGGCAGGTATTAATCTTTACCGAAATGCCTGAAACCAATGAGTTTCAGCTTTTCGTGGCTCCATCAAAAATCCCCGTTTATATAAATTCAAGCTATTTTACTCAATGGTTACATGAAACAACTCTTTATCAATTTTCCATTGGTTGTTGAAAAAGCCTGAGACAAGAATTCCGTCGAGTCCTTGCTTCACGTAATCAGTATTGAAAATCAATAAATCGGGGTAGCCGTTAAATCCGGCGAAATAGTTGTTTTTGACTGCTGCTTTCATGCCTTTTATTCCTGTCCCTGCCACGACTCCCACACTTGCAGTATCGGAACCGGAACGCGGATAAACAAAATATGCGCCCATGTCATTTCCTTTTAGAACATTGTTCCCGAAAAGAATCTCCCCGTCTTTTACCACCACGGGAATTTCGTTCAACACAAGGTCCCAGGCGCGGTTGTTGTCGGCATTTCCGTAGACCACCACATTTCGGTCCGGATAGTTGGCAGGGATAAATTCGCGATCAGCAATAACTTCAATTGAACCGTTGGCTTTGTATTGGAAGGTTTCTGCATCGAACCGGGCCTTGTTCCGGTACCATTCCGTTTCTTCGCGACTTCCGCCGGTGGCATAAACAAAAACCACGTGGTTGTCAAAAGCATTTTTAAATCCTCCGTTTCTTACAGGGTTTTTCTCCGCAGGATTGCGTGTTGCTATCTTCCATTCTCCCGATACTTTTTTCAGCAGAACATCGCTTTCAGTTTCCGGAGTGATGGTTTGATCATCAATAATAATGACTGGATTTTCTTCGAAATCAATTTCTGAAAGATGAAATTCGATGGCTTCCACGTTGGTTGCACTTCCGGTGATGGTATCATTTTTTTGTTTGAAATCGACAGATGAAAATTCCAGGGGTACCTCCTGCTGTTCAACCGTCAGCCAGTGATTGGTTGCAGAGATTCCAGGTGATGCTGTTTGGAATTCAATGTGGTTTATTTCGTTCATTTCAGGAATCGACTGCCATCTGAAATAGTTGAACAGCGGTTCCCAGTCCACGCTTTCGTTGCCATACCAGTGTGTACCACCGGGGTATTCGAAATAGCAAAAGTTGGGATGAAAACTCCCCAGGGTATCGCGCATCATTCGCGCCTGCTCTACAGAAACTACGTTGTCCTCGCTTCCGTGCAGAATATAAATCCCTGACTGCAGGTAGTTTCGTTTCAATTTAAGGGTGCGTCCTCCGTTGGCACTCTGCTGCAATGTTTGATAATGGAGGTTGTTTTCCAGTGACGGGTTCCGGTTGCGGCTGCCATATCCAAGAATGTCGGGATAGCTGGCACAGGGAGCGATGGCTGCAAAATGGTCAGGGTAAGTTACTCCAACCTGCCAGGTTCCGTGACCTCCCATGGAGTGGCCGGTGAGATAAGTT
>JBMCIT010000054.1:0-8090 GCA_048616715.1 Tangfeifania sp.
AAGAACAGGACCGCGAAATTTCACACCTGCGGAATATGCTGGTGCTCACCCGCCGGTTTAACCAAACTGAACTCACCGAAGAAATAGATTCGCGTTTGCAGGCACTGATTGAGCGTTTATCTGCTGAATCGGGCTCATAGTTGCATTTGTTTAATTTGCGCATTGAGTTTTTTTGCCAGTTTTTTGCCCCGCGAGCTAATTCCGGCTGATGGATGAACTTCCATTTCGTGTTGAATAATTGCCAGCAATTCGGGTTTAAAATCGGGTTCACACTCTGAAATATTAAACAATGCCTGCATGGCATGAACCCTGATTGAAACCGGTTCGCTACCCGAAGTAAATGCATCCAGGCAATAATCCATCAAAAAAGACTGGTATTTTTTATCTATTGTATTCAGGCTAATCAATTTTAGAAAATGGCGTTTTTTACCCACCTGAATTTCTTTTTTTAAAGCCTGAATCATTCGATCCAGCCACGGAATTATGAGATGCGGAAATTGATCGTGTATCTTGTCAGCCATCCAGGCGGCACGCCAGCTTTTGGGTGCGTTGCTGTACAATGCCAAATCCATTAAAACCGGCAAATATTCAGGATTGTTGCCAATTTCCTGTATTGTCAGCTCAAGGTTCTCCCAGCTTTCAATCACCTCCAGCAATTCCGCGTTGGTCATCTTTTGCTTTTTTTACAAATATATCAGCTTTCATCGTTTCTCTGTGTTATTTTTGAAGGATGATTGATGTAGTTTGCGCCATAATTTTTGATAAAAACAGAATATTGCTCACTCAACGGGGAGAGCATCCGCATCATGCTTTTCAATGGGAATTTCCCGGCGGGAAAGTAAAGCCGGATGAAACTGAAGAACAAAGTATTCATCGTGAAATAAGGGAAGAGTTGGAGATTGAAATTGGAATTGCAGAAAAACTTATTCCTGTCATCCATGATTATGGCTTCAAAAAAATCAGGCTCATCCCGTTTGTGTGTTTTCCTAAAAATGAAAAATTAATCCTGAATGAACATGTCGGTTACCGGTGGGTCAGATGGCAGGAACTTGAAAACATGGATCTTTCGGGAGCCGATTCAAAATTGCTGTCCCGGCCGGAAAACCAAAATCTGCTCGAAAAATATTCCCGGTAGGAAAATCCTTTGCAGCCAAATATTTTTTTGAAATCAGCTTACCACATTCTGCGGTTTTCCTTCCAGGAAAGCCTGTAGGTTTTCAGTGGCAATTTCCATCAGTCGCGAACGCGCCTCAAAAGTTGCCCAGGCAATGTGCGGAGTAATTGCACAGTTTTTTGCTTTTATCAGTGGGTTATCGGGGCGGGGTGGTTCGGTCGACAAAACATCGAGTCCGGCACCTGCAATTTTTCCGCTGTTTAAAGCTTCGGCCAAATCATTTTCATTGATTAACTGGCCCCTGCCTGTATTAACCAAAAAAGCGGCCGGTTTCATTTTTTCGATGGCAGATTTGTTGAAAAATTTTTCATTTTCAGCAGTGAGCGGACAATTGATGCTGATGAAATCACTTTCTGCAAGCAGTGTGTCCAAATCAACTTGTTGTGCAGCCAGCGGAGTTTCTTTTTGGCTGCGGTTGTTAAAAAGGATTTTCATCCCAAATGCCAGCCCGATTTTTGCCACAGCCTGTCCGATTTGCCCAAACCCAATTATACCAAGTGTTTTGCCCGCAAGTTCAGTTTGTGGTGTCTTGCGGTAGGTAAAATCGATGCTGTTTGCCCATTCGCCGTTTCTTACCGAGGTGGCATGAACCGACACATTTTGAACAAAATGGAGGATGTGCGAAAACACCATTTGTGCCACAGACGCTGTACTGTAAGCAGGTATGTTTGTCACCGTGATTCCGGCTTCTTTTGCTGCTTCAAGGTCGATTACATTGGTGCCGGTTGCCAGAACACCAATAAATTTGAGGTGGGGTAACTGTGCAATTGTTTCTTTGCTGAATTCCACTTTGTTGGTAAAAACTATTTCGGCACCTGATGCGCGTTCCACTGTTTTTTCAGGAGGCGTGCGGTCGTAAATTTTAACGTTTCCGAATTGTTTCAGGCCTTCCCAGCTCAGGTCTCCGGGGTTGAGTGTATATCCATCGAGTACAACAATAATCATAGTTATCTGTTTTTGGGATTCGAAAATATAAAAAAATAAGCTCAATTACCGGCCATTTTGTGCCCAATCCAAAAACTGAGTTCAGTTACACGTTTTAATTTATCGTACCGGATTCGGGAAACTTTGTCGGTAACTTTGTGGTAATCGGCATGATAGCCGGTTGCAAGATTTACTATCGGAACATTGCGGCTGTGAAAATGATAATGGTCGCTGCTTCTGAAAAAATATTCGGGCAACGATTTATCGGGAATCAATCCCAGTTCTTTACTTACTGAATCGGTTAACTGCTGCAGTTTCGGATTAAAATCGCTTACCAGGGTGTAAATGCCATCGAAATCTTTTACCAGCTTTGGTGAGTTTTTCCATACCGAATCGCGGGGTTCATACACGCGGCCAATCATATCGAGGTTGATGCAGGCTACCGTATTTTTCATTGGGAAAACCGGGTGATTTGCATAATAGCCGGAACCCAGCAACCCGTTTTCTTCGCCTGTGGCCCACAAAAAAAGAATGCTTCTTTCGGGCTGAAATTCCGGTTGCTGAAATATTTTTGCAATTTCGAGCAGGGCTGCGCATCCGGAGGCATTGTCATCGGCGCCGTTGTAAATATTTCCTTCCGGATCAGTCCCGAGGTGATCGTAGTGGGCCATGTAAACCACGCATTCGTTTTTTAATTCAGGATGACTGCCCTCAAGCATGCCCACTACATTTTGGGTCTCATGTATTTTTGTGAACTGCGATGACTGAATTTCAATTGTAGCATTTTCAGGATAACCCGGGGCTGGCTTATTTTGGCCCGCAATTTCAGTGAGGTAGTTTTTCCAGCCATTTTTTTCACCCAAAAGATGATTTGCAAATCCGGGAATGGTAACAAAAATCTTTTTATCGGCAGAAACAGTGTCTGGTTTCAGGGAATACCGCTCCCGGTTCATCCACGCATAAATCTGGTTGAAAGCGCGGTTTGTGGAATCTTTTGGGTTCGTAACAAAAACTACTGCCAGGGCTCCTTTTTCAAAAAGCCGTTCGGTTTTTTTCTGCTCCAGCCGGTTGTTCCATCTGAATGAACTGTTTTTTTTGAATAGTTCAGGGGAACCGGTGCTGCAAACTACAATCTTCCCGTCAATTTTAACTCCCTCCAAATCATTGTAACCGTTTTTTTCATCCTGGTGACCAAATCCAGCAAGGACAACTTCGCCTGAAATTTTTAGAAGTTTATTGTTCTGATTCATGCAAATTAGCGAATCTGATAAATAATTACCGGCACCCGGAATTTTCAGAAACGAGTTTTTCATGTCGGGCCGGGCAGAAATCAGCTCGAAATGCTGAAAATAGTTTGGCGCTCCGGGTTTTAAACCTGCTTCTTTTGCACTCCTGCGGAGATAACGGGCAGCGATTTTCAGCCCGGGAGTACCCGGTTTTCTTCCTTGTAAGCTGTCGGCTGCCAAATATGAAACATGCTTTCTGAGATTGTTTTCATGGACGGGCCCAAAAACTTTTTGCTGCGCATGCCCAAAATTTACCAGCATTAAAAGCAGCAATGCAGGAATGAAATATTTATTTAAAAGCATTCTGAAAACAATAAAAAAATTCACGATATTGTACGCATACAACCGTTAAAAATAATAATTCCTGAACGATTGCATGAATCAACGGTTATAATTAAATGAAATGTTTTATAATATATTGATCATGAAACTCGTAAAAGAACTCTCCATTTGGTTGATTTTGATTGTTTCGCTTATTTTTATTCCTTCCTGCGCTGTAAATCCGGTAACCGGCAAGCGGCAGTTAATGTTGTTTTCTGAATCTCAGGAAGTTAAAATGGGCAAGGAGTACGATCCGCAGGTGATTGCCACTTTCGGGTTGTATGAAGACGAAGACTTGAAAGCTTTTATTGAGGAAAAGGGTACAGAAATGGGTAAAATTTCCCACCGTCCTGATTTGAAATATCATTTCAGGATTCTGGATTCACCGGTAGTGAATGCATTTGCCGTTCCGGGCGGCTACCTCTATTTTACCCGTGGAATTCTCGCACAGTTTACCAGCGAAGCTGAACTGATTGGAGTGCTTGGCCATGAAATGGCGCACGTTACGGCACGCCACACCGTGAGCCAGCAAAGCAAGCAGCAAGTGGGCCAGTTGCTTTTAATTGGCGGAATGATTGCTTCTGAAGAATTTCGTGATTTTGCCGGTTACGCCATGCAGGGTATGGAACTGCTCTTTCTGAAATTCAGCCGCGATGATGAGAGCCAGTCCGACCGGATAGGAGTTGAGTATGCTTCCAAATTGCAGTACGACGGCCAGGAGATGGCCGAATTTTTCAATGTGCTCCATAAGATGCACTCCGGTGGGGAAAATAGCCCGGTGCCTACTTTTTTATCGACCCATCCCGATCCTGCAAATCGTTACGAAAATGTAACCCGGTATGCCCGGCAATGGAAAGACAGCCTGGATTATTCAGAATGGCTGGTCAGGGAAGACAGTTACCTCGACATGATTGACGGAATGGTTTATGGCGAAGACCCCCGGCAGGGGTATGTCGGGAACAATGCATTTTACCATCCTGAAATGAAATTTAAGTTTCCGGTACCTTCCAACTGGAAATTGCAAAATACGCCCATGCAGGTTCAGATAGCACCACAGGACGGAAAAGCTTTGATGATTTTTACACTGGCACAGCAGGAAAGCCTGAATGAGGCTGCCGAAGCTACACTCGAACAACTGGAGCTGGAAACTCTTGATTCAGAAAGGACCACAGTGAATGGGTATCCGGCAATTGCAATTGTTTCGGAACAGGTTTCGCAAAATCAGCAAACCGAAGAAGAAGAAACAATTAAAGTGTTGTCCTATTTTATTGATTATGCCGGTTCGGTATACATTTTCCACGGCGTTTCTTCAGGGCCGGATTTCGACTCCTTTTACAATACATTTGAAACGACAATGGTTAATTTTGATGAGTTGACCGATCCTCAAAAATTGAATGTCAAACCAAAACGGATCAGGATCAGGGAGGTCAGAAACGCTTCAACCGTTGGTGATGCACTGCAGGCTTTTGGTGTGCCGCAGGACAGGCTCGAAGAATTTGCCCTGCTCAATAAAAAGGAAGTTACCGACAGGGTCCGGGCAGGCGAACGGCTGAAGACACTGGGAGAATAATTTTCCCCGGCAATAATAAATGGTAACCCTGAAAAGGTTTTCCGATGTATTAAAATTTCTATCTTCGCTTTCTTAAAAGCCTGATATTAATGATCAAGATTTTGTTATATCCGTTTTCGCTGTTCTATGGAATTGTTGTGTATTTCCGTAACCGCTTGTACGACCTGAACATTTTGAAATCGAAGGAGTTCGATGTTCCGGTTATTTCAATCGGCAACATTACCGTAGGCGGAACCGGTAAAACACCACATGTTGAATACCTGGTCGGTCTTTTAAAGGAAAACTTTAAAGTAGCTGCCCTGAGCCGCGGATACAAACGAAAAACCAGTGGGTTTCATTGGGTGGAAACCGACAGCCATGTTACAGAGGCAGGCGATGAGCCGCTTCAGATTAAGAGAAAATACCCGGATATTTCTGTCTCGGTGTGCGAAAACCGTGTGAAAGGTGTTGAGACGTTGCTTCAGAAAGATGATGAAAATACGCCTGATGTAATATTGCTCGACGATGCATTCCAGCACCGGAAAATTTCCGCCGGGATCAATATTCTTTTAATCGATTACAACCGGCAAATTAAGGAAGATATGTTGCTTCCTGCCGGCCGTCTACGCGAAAGTGCCGGCCAGATGCGTCGGGCCAACATCATTATTTTCACAAAATGTCCGAATGAAATAACCCCCATCATGCGCCGTATCCTGCAGAAAGAGGTTGGCCTGAAACCCTACCAGGAGCTGTTTTTTACCACGTTTGAATACGATAAAATTCAACCTGTTTTTTCAGGAAAAGAACTAAGGGATGATTTTTACGAAGAACATTCCTATGCTATATTAATTGTTACCGGAATTGCATTTCCCCGCCTTATTCCGGAATACCTGAAGCAGTTTGCCGGCGAAACAGAGATGCTGAATTTTTCGGATCATCATAATTATTCTGGTGATGATGTACGAAAAATTACGCAAAAATTTGATTTGCTGAAAAAAGGGAAAAAAATAATCATCACCACCGAAAAAGATGCCGTGCGTTTTCAGGGAATGACCGGTTTGGACGATTCTTTTAAAAATGCACTTTATTATTTACCGGTGAAAGTTAAATTTCTGGACGACGAGGGTAAGTCGTTCAATAAAAAGATTTTAAATTATGTTGGAGAAAATAAAAGCAACCGCGAGCTTCATAAGAGAAAAAATAAACGCCAGTCCTGATATCGGGATCATCCTGGGTACCGGGCTCGGAGGCCTTGCCAAAGAAATTGAGATACTGAAATCGATTTCCTATACTGAAATTCCCGATTTCCCGGTTTCCACGGTCGAAGGCCACGCCGGGCGGTTGATTTACGGGAAACTCGGAAACAAGGAAGTGCTGGCCATGCAGGGCCGTTTCCATTACTACGAAGGCTATTCGATGCCTGAAGTTGTGCTCCCGGTGCGTGTGATGAAATATGTGGGTATTACGCATCTGTTTGTTTCCAATGCATCGGGCGGATTGAACCCCGACTGGAAAGTGGGTGATGTTATGCTGATTAGCGACCATATTAATTTCTTTCCGATGCACCCGTTGTACGGTAAAAATGAAGATGAACTGGGACCGCGTTTCCCCGATATGAGCAAAGTATATGACGAACGTTTGCGAAATAAAGCCAAATTAATTGCGATTGAAAATAACATAAACATTAAAGAAGGAGTATACATCGGTGTGCAGGGGCCCACGTTTGAAACCCCGGCTGAATACAGAATGTTCCGGATTCTCGGCGCCGATGTAGTAGGAATGTCCACTGTGCCGGAAGTAATTGTGGCCCGTCACATGGGGTTGAAAGTTTTCGGGATTTCCATTATTACCGACAGCGGCGTACCCGGCCAAATTGTGGAAATCTCACACGAGGAAGTACAAAAGGTAGCCATGAAAGCCGAACCCAAAATGACACGGATAATGAAAGAACTGATTCAAAGCATTTAACAGTTATGCGTTTAATTCTGAAAACAGCGCTTTTTTACGATGAAGTTTGTCATTCCGGTGAAAACCGGAATCTTTACATTTTAAGTAAAAAATATGAAACGACCATGAATAAGATTGATTCACACATAAGCATGATTAGAATATTTATGGGAGTTCCATCTGTTACCATTAAAAACAAACAATTATAAACAGATGAAAAATGTTATTTTGATTTTATTTACTGCTGTTTTACTGGCAGGTTGTTCATCCCAAAATACCAAAAAAGTGGAACTTGTACTCGACAGGCAATCGGAATTGGGCGAAGGAGCCATTTGGAACCACAAAACAGGCGAATTGCTTTGGGTAAATATTACGGGGAAAATCCTCAATTTTTACAATCCGGAGTTGAAAAACAATAAAGAGATGTTTACCGGGCAGATGGTTGGAACGGTTGTTCCGGCTGAATCGGGGCTGGTGATGGTTGCCCTTGAAAACGGCATTTATCAGCTCGACCCCGAAACCGGAACGAAAAAGCTGATTGCCAACCCGGAAGAAGGAATCGAAGGCAACCGTTTCAACGACGGAAAATGCGACCCCGCCGGACGGTTCTGGGCCGGGACCATGAATATGAACGGGAAAAAAGAAGCCGGCACGCTATACCGGCTCGACCCCGACAGTACGGTTCACGCTATGATTGAGAACGTGAGTACTTCCAACGGAATTGTGTGGTCGGCCGATGCCACAAAAATGTATTACATCGATACGCCCACCCAAAAAGTGATGGTTTACGATTACGACAACGCAACCGGTAATATTTCAAATCCGCGAACCGCGGTTGAAGTTCCTTCCGAAATGGGATATCCCGACGGAATGACCATCGATGCCGACG
>JBMCIT010000055.1:0-8026 GCA_048616715.1 Tangfeifania sp.
TGAAACTTGAAACTGCAAGTTATGCGAATTTACCTGATTGGATACATGGGCTGCGGAAAAACGACACTTGGGAAAAGGTTGTCGAAACACATGGGATTGCAATTTATCGACATGGACCATTACATTGAAAAACGGAACTGCAAAACCGTTCCACAACTTTTCAAGGAATTTGGCGAACTAGGTTTCCGGCAGCGGGAAAGAAAAGCCCTGGAAGAGTTGGCTGAATTTACTGACATTGTGATTGCAACCGGCGGGGGCGCACCCTGTTTTTTCGATAACATCGATTTGATGAACCGAACCGGAAAAACCATTTACCTGAATATTCATCCCAAAATTCTTGCCAGCCGTTTGTTAAAATCGAAAACCGAACGCCCGTTAATAAAAGGGAAATCACGTAACGAACTGATTGAATTTATTGATGAAACCCTCCGAAAAAGAAACAAGTTTTACAAACAGGCCAACTACGAAATTACCCGGCCGGATGTTGATTTGGATGAAGTTGCCAAAATGATTTCATAAGATTTATCATGACAACTGTTGCTCAAAAATTTGCCCACACCCTCAAAGAAATCGGCGTTCGCTTCGTTTTTGGAGTGCCCAGCGGAAACATGACAGATTATATTGAAGCATTGCGTGAAGAAGAAGAAATCGATTTTGTATTGACGGGTCACGAAGGAGCAGCCGCCTTTATGGCGGCAGTTTGCGGCAGGCTGACCGGCAATCCGGGAGCCTGTTTTGGGACTTTCGGCCCCGGCGCAACCAATCTTTCAACCGGGGTCGGTTGTGCATATCTCGACCGTTTTCCGCTGCTTGCTTTTACCGACGAGATGCCCGAACAACTGAAAAACAGAACAGTGCAAATGAAAATCGATCACCAGGCACTGTTTCGTCCAATCACAAAATGGACCACCACTTTAACAGCCGGAACCGTTAATGAAACGATTTTAAAAGCAGCCGGCATTGCTGTTTCCGAAGTCCCCGGTCCGGTGCACCTGGGCGTTCCGGCAGGAATTGGCCGGGCCGAAACAAAAGAATCAGACCCCCCGGTAAAATACCTCCGGCTTGAAAAACAACCACTGCACAAATCTTTTTCTGAATCAGCAGAAATAGCAAAGCAGCTTTTCAAAAAGGCTAAAAAACCCGTTCTTGCAGTTGGCTTATCTGCTGTTCGTGCCGGAGTGAAAGAAGAGATTCGTCTTCTTGCTGAAAAACACCAGCTCCCGGTTGTGCTCACTCCCATGGCAAAAGGAATGTTTCCCGAAAACCATGAGTTGTATGCCGGGGTACTTTTTCATGCACTCTCGGAGCAGGTTGCCAAAACTTACCGCGAAGCTGATTTGGTCATCGGAATTGGCTACGATCCGGTGGAGTTCAATTACGAAGACTGGATGCCTGACGTGCCGCTCATTCATTTTGATAATCGTGCAGCAGATGTGGATACCACTCAAGTTGGCAAAGTTGTCAACTTAACCAGCGATTTAAAATCTATTCTGGATGAATTTTCCGGTTTTCCGGAAGGAAAAAAAAGCTGGAATGTGGAAACACTCAAATCCCGGAAAGCAGAAATATTCCAAAAACTGGAACCACCTAAAAACAGTTTCGGTCCGCGTGCAGTAATTGCCGGACTGCGCAAAGCACTGCCCGAAGAGGGAATTCTCACCCTCGATGTAGGCGCGCACCTTCATCTGGCCGGACAGCAATGGGAAACACCATCGCCCGAAAAACTGCTGATGACAAATGGCTGGTCGTCGATGGGATTTGGCGTGCCCGCTGCTATTGCCGCAAAACTATGCCATCCAGATTTACCCGTGGCCTGCCTCACCGGCGACGGCGGATTTCGGATGATGGCCGGCGAAATGGCCACTGCCAGGCAGCTTAACCTGCCCATTGTTTTTGTGGTGATAAAAGACAACAGCCTGTCGCTTATCCGTATCAAACAGGAGAAAAAGACATTCGATTCAAATTACGGCACCAATCTGCCGGAAGAAATGCCTCGACCCGAAAACAACTATTTTGGTGTTCCGGTGATAAAAGTTTCAAATTTCAGTGATTATCAAAATGCGCTTGAAAAAGCTTTTTCGTTAAAAGAACCGGTTATCATCGAAGCGTTTGCCGACGGACGGGAATACGATGAATTGGTGTTGCAGAAAAATAAATAGCAGATTATTCCAATCTTCGCAAATAGGAATCGGTCACATTTGCCCCCAGTTTTCTGGCCTGCAGGGCATCTTCTTTTGCCTTTTCCTTGTTCCCCAACCGAAGCCAGGTAAACGAGCGGTTGTACCAGGCACTGGCAAGTTCAGGATCGATTTTTATGGCCTGGTTGTAGGCTTCCAAAGCTTCTTCATTTTGGCGAACCATCAGTAAAGCATAGCCCATATCTGCAAAATTGCGGGCATTTGCAGGTTCCAGTTCGGTGCACTTTTGCCAGTGAGGCAATGACTCTGCGTACCTTTTTGTCTGGAAATAAATAATGGCCAGGTTTTTATGCGATTCCAGGCTTTCCGGGTCCAGTTCAATGGCTCGTTTCGACATTTCAACTGCTTCCTCGTTTCGGTTCAGTTTGAAAAGAATGCCGGCCCTGGTTGTCAGGTATTTTACATAGTCGGGCCTCGAGCGCACCAAAACATTAATATCTGCCAGGGCCTCTTCATATTTTCCCATTGAAAACAGAAGGTTACACCTATTGTTATAAGCTCCGTAGTAGTCCGGATCGTTCTTAATGGCAATGCTCAAATCACGCAGCGCTTTTTCATTTTCACCCACTTTCATGTAATAATATCCGCGGCTGTTGCGTGCCCTTGAAAAATCGGGAAACAACCTGATGGCATTTGTCCATAGCGATTCAGAATTGCGCCAGACTTTAACCTGCGAAAAGCATTTTACACCCAGTAATAAAAAATACGCGGTCAATAAAAAAGTTGCTGTTGTCCGCTTCATTTTAATGTTTCGCAGCAAACCAATTGCTGCAATAAAAAGCCCGGTGGAAGGAATATAGGTGTACCTGTCGGGTAAAAACACGCCCGAACCTTTTTCGCTGATTGCAACTGCCGGACTGATGGTGATCAAAAAAAACAAAATGCCGAACACATAAAGGAGATTCTTGTTTCGCCATTTATAAACCAGGTAAAGCAAACCTGCAATGAGAAACGGGAATACCAAAATTCCTTTTCCAACAAAATCGAGCACCTGTTCGCGCGGATACATTATTGAATAGGCTACCGGAATAAACACATGCAAAATCCATAAAACCAACCGCAAAGAAACGATTAACGCACGCTTCAGCAGCCAGGGATAATCAGCAAAAAAGGCCTCATTTTCACTTGCGCTTAATATTGTAGTTGAAGTGAGCCCGGTGGCGTGATCCCCAAAATCAGTCAGCATCCCGTAAATAAACATGCCGCCAATGAATACGACCAAAAACGGAATTTTTTCGAGAATGATTTTTTTGGTGAATTTGCCGTAATAAATCCAGTCGGTGAGCACTATCAGCGCAATCAATGTAATTCCCATCGATTTTGAAAGCAGAACAAGCGCATAACTCACAACTGACAAAACCAGCAAGTAGGTCTTTTTTTCTTCCAGAAACCTGAAATACAACAACCAACCCAATAAAAAGAAAAAGGAATACAATACATCTTTTCGTTCGGTGGCCCAGGCTACCGATTCAACATGAATGGGATGAATTGCAAAAAGCAGCGCAATGATAAATGAAAACAAACGGGTATTCTGAATATCGGTTTTTAGAAGCGGGAAAAGTTTTAATCCGATTAGAAAAAGCAAAACAGTATTGAGCAGATGCAGCAAAAGATTATTCAAAAGAAATGGCAAAGGATTCTCGCCAAAAAGCTGGTACTCGGCACGCCAGGTTAAAAATACCAACGGTTTGTAATGCGGCGTAAAATCTTTCGACTGAAATATCTCCTTCACCGAAACACCGTCATCCGTAATAATGGGGTTGTTGTGAATCAGTACGCCGTCGTCGAACGTAACAAATTCGTTTTTTACCACCGGCGAGTAGCAAATGGCTGTAAGAATGAGCAAAATCAGCAGGCTGTTCCGGTTCGATTGCAATATCTTTTTCAGCATTGTTATCATTGAATATTGAACGAACGAATATAATCAATCCTGCCATTTCAGAAAAATGTTTCTTATGCCATAAAAAAAGCCATTTGCCTGTCGGTTGACAAACAAATGGCTTTTTAAATAGATTCGTAGTTTTTTTTACTGCCCGCCGCCTTCGCCTTCTGCCGGAACAGGAATTTCTGCTTCATCGGTTGCAGGTGGTGGTGTTGTCGGGAAATTTGGAACCTGGGTAGGATCTACCGCGGTTTCAATCTGGTCCTGCACCCTCGACTGTTCTTCCATTACACTTTCGCGTGGGATAAAAGCCGAGCCCATAATTGACAATACGAGCAGAGAAACTGCCAGCACCCATGTTGCTTTTTCAAGAAAATCGGTGGTTTTGCGAACGCCCATTACCTGGTTCGACGACTGAAAATTGCTGGCCAAACCGCCACCTTTTGAGTTCTGTACCAAAACAATAAGTACTAACAGGATACAGACGATGAATATTAAAACGATTATTAATGTATACATTTCGTTTCGATTAAATGTTCTTTAACTTTTCTATTTCTTCCATTCGGGTTGCAAAGTAAACACTTTTTTCCGGATATTTCAAGCTTAATTTTTTAAATGCATCCAGCGCTTTGTCGTATTTTTTCTGTTCGAAATAAATCATGGCCAGGGTTTCGGTAACCAGCTCATCGGACTCGGCTTCAGATTTTGCTATTATTTCATTATCAGCCTCGTCGTCGGTTTCATCTTCCTGTTGTTTTTCCATCCGGATGGGAGAAGGATCAGAAGAAAGAAACTTATCGATGAGCGATCCGCTTTTTTCGTTTTCGGCCAAACCTCCGCCTGAATCTGCTGCCCCGTTTTGTTCAAAATAATAATCAGCCGCTGAAAAAACATTCTCCTGATTTAGAAACCGGTAAAGCTTTTTGCGGTTCGGAACGGCAACAGCAGCTTTTTTAAGCACCTCTTCAAAGTCAGCATGTCCGGTTTTTTTCAGATTTTTCAGGTACAACATCCAGGCCGCCTGGAAGTAAGGAAATTCCGAAGTAATATTTTTCAGATCCTGAAGTGTATCTTCATTCAGTTTCGCAGGGTTTTCAATCAGATGATAAAATTCTTCTGTTTGCATTTTATTTACCAGTTGGCAATGGTTGCGTTAAAAATGTCTTCATTCAGTTTCTCGATAATCTCGGGTACAATCTCATCTTCAGCCTGAGTCAGGGGCATCGTATTATCAAAATCTTCGTAGGCCGAAAATGTTTGTTCCAGGCTTTGTTCCGGATCTTTGTTGTTTGTGTATTTCACTGTCACCCTTACCGTAAGCCGGCTTAAAGCTGCCTGGTCACGCTCCTGAATGGCCATGGGGCGGTAATCGTAGCCGGTTATCTGGCCTTCGAAAACCAAATCGCCATCTTCACTCAGCTCGTTGAGTGAAGTCTGGCGCTGTAGTTTTTCGCGCAGTGCTTCCGTAAAACTCTGGCTCAAAGTAGGGTTAACCAAATCGGCACGGTTGGGGAAATAATAAACCGTAAAAGTTTCCACATCGGGCGAAATATTGGCCCCGGTAAATGAATAGGAAACTTTACAGGCAGGCAAAACAATGCCTGCAAACAAAACCAATATTATTATAAAAAGTTTCTTTTGCATTTTAATTCTGAATGTCGTATTCTTTAATTTTTCGGTACAAGGTGCGCTCTGAAATTCCCAGTTCGCGGGCAGCATATTTTCGTTTGCCCTTATGTTTTTCCAACGCCTTTTTTATCAGTTCAATCTCTTTTTCTTCCAGCGAAAGCGACTCTTCCACAATTTCTTCTGTATCCTGGATATTGTCTTTATCGAGCT
This sequence comes from Tangfeifania sp., assembly GCA_048616715.1. Lineage (GTDB taxonomy): Bacteria > Bacteroidota > Bacteroidia > Bacteroidales > Prolixibacteraceae > Tangfeifania. The sequence goes on from JBMCIT010000055.1 coordinate 5,920, forward strand.
GACTCAGTTGCAATGATTTTGATGCAGGTTCCCGGCGTTCAGGATTTGTATCTTCCTCATACAAATTCTGAATGATCCGGGCCTGGTCGCCTGAAATCGGTGACTCTTTGCTTTCCATCAAATCGAGAACGAGCTTCTTCAAATCGTTCATGTCGCGTTTCATGTCGAACAAAACTTTGTACAGAATTTCCCGCTCGTTGGCATACGATGTTTCTTCGGTTTTTGAAAAAAGAGCCGGCAAATTACCCGACGATGCTACCGGCAGGTATTTCCGCAAAGTATCGGTGGTAATATCGCGGTTCTGTTCAATAATAGAAATCTGCTCGGTAATGTTTTTCAACTGCCTGACGTTTCCGGGCCAGCGGTAATTAATGAGCATTATCCGTGCTTCATCATCGAGCCGCACCGGGGGCATCCGGTATTTTTCGGCAAAATCACGCGCAAATTTCCGAAACAGCAAATAAATATCGTCCGGCCGCTGGCGCAAAGGCAGGATGGTAATCGGCACTGTATTCAAACGGTAATAGAGGTCTTCCCTGAATTTTCCATCTTCAATAGCTGTTGGAATATCGACATTGGTGGCAGCAATTACCCGCACGTCGGATTTAATCATTTTCGACGAACCGACTTTTATAAATTCTCCGGTTTCGAGTACACGCAGCAAACGTACCTGGGTCGAAAGCGGCAACTCCCCTATTTCATCCAGAAAAATGGTTCCGCCATCGGCTTCCTGAAAATACCCTTTCCGGTCGGCAAGGGCGCCGGTAAAAGCGCCTTTTTCATGCCCGAAAAGTTCAGAATCGATGGTTCCCTCGGGAATAGCGCCGCAGTTCACGGCAATGTATTTTCCGTGCTTGCGGCTGGAATACTGATGAATAATCTGCGGGAACATCTCTTTGCCGGTACCGCTTTCTCCTGAAATCAGCACCGAAAGATCGGTAGGCGCCACCTGCACTGCAACTTCAATGGCACGGTTCAACTCGGGCGAATTCCCGATAATCTCAAACCTTTGTTTTATTCCCTGAATATCCATTTCTATATTGTCCATTTTCAACGTCGTTATTTATAATTGCAGGCCAATACAATAATTCTTTTTTACAAGCTTATTCGGTTGCAAGCCGGAACTTACCCATAATAATATGATTAATTTCAACAGAACAATTGCAATCATGGCCAAATTCAGCCACAAATTTACAATTTTTCATTTGCAATGTCCGGTTATCAATTTGAATTAACCTTTTTTAGCGGATGAAATTAAGAAATACCTTTCCTGACAAATTCCCCTGCCCGCTTTGAGGACTGTTTTTCTATCTGATTTCTCACTATCTTTGTTCAACAATAAAAACAGCTTTAAATGGAATTTATTGCAATTATACCAGCGCGGTACCAATCTACACGCTTCCCCGGCAAACCACTGGCATTGCTAAACAATAAGCCGGTTATCCGGTGGGTTTATGAAAATGCTTTGGAAGCACTGAAAGAAGTTTGGGTAGCAACTGACGATCAACGGATTGTTGAAGCAGTCAGAAAATTTGGCGGGAATGTTATTGAAACTTCCAAAAGTCACCGTAGCGGAACTGACCGCTGTGCGGAAGCAGCGCGCGGGCTTTCAAAAAATATCAATTTTGATGTGGTGATAAATATCCAGGGCGACGAACCATTTATCCAGGCAAAACAAATTGAGCAACTCATGGCATGTTTTACTGAAGATACCCAAATTGCCACGCTCATCAAAAAAATAGACAATACCGACGAACTGTTCAATTCCAACCGGCCCAAAGTAGTTACTGATAAAGAAAAAAATGCCCTCTATTTCAGCCGTTCACCCATTCCGTTCGTGAGAGGCGAAAAAGAGAGCGGCTGGTTGCTGTCCACAACTTTTTGGGCGCATATCGGAATGTATGCCTATAAAAAAGATGTGCTGCAGCAAATTACTCAACTGCCCCATGGAATACTCGAGCGTGTGGAAGCATTGGAACAGTTACGCTGGCTTGAAAATGGCTACAAAATAAAAACCGCTGTTACCAAGCATCAAAGCATTGGCATCGATACCCCTGAAGATTTGGAAGATGCTTTGCAATTGCTGAACAACAAAACGCTCTTTTAG
>JBMCIT010000056.1:0-7688 GCA_048616715.1 Tangfeifania sp.
AGCAGAACAAAAAACAATTGCGGAGGAGAGAAAGAAGGTGGAAGAATAAACCCGGAAAACGCCAGGTTTTAAAATCGGTTAAAATAAACATAAAGAGGTTGCCTGATGAAATTTTTGGCGACCTCTTTTAATTTAAATCAAACTGAATTTTTCACTGAGCCATATTCATTTTTATGGTTTCCAGGGCCACTTCACACAATCTTTTATTTCGGGGAAAAGCACATAATCGGCCTTGCCTTTCATGGCAAGGGTTTTTACATTTAACCCGTGTAACTGTTCAAGTGCTTTGTTCATGGTTTTTCCAGAAACCGAAACATCATCGACCAGCAAAACACGTTTACCTTCAAGGTTTCCGTGAGGTTGTTCCAGAACTTTAGGCTCTTCGAAGCGGGGATTGTTCAGTTCATCGCGGTAATTTAAAACCATCACCTGCAGTTCAGCATTTAAATGAAAAGCCACAATTCCGGCCGGCACAATTCCGCCAGAGCCAATGCCTATTACCAAATCGGTTTCAGGCAATTTGACCTGTTTCAGGCGTTCGGATATTTCACGAAAAGAGAGCGGGACCATATTTCATTTTTTTTTGAAAAGATATCATTCAGGTTACAAGAATAATGCAATTCATGGTTATTTGCAAGAAGTGCCTAATTTGCGTTCATTCTGCCTGCTGGTATTTAACTTTCGTAGATGGGTATTTCGAGATAAAATGTGGTACCTTCCCCCTGTTCGGTTTCGAACCAGATTTGTCCGGCAAAATTTTCAACAATATTTTTTGTGATGGCCAGGCCGAGTCCCATTCCACTTGTTTTGGTAGTAAAGCTGGGGCTAAAAAGTTTTCCGCGCAGTGGGGCCGGAATTCCTTCGCCGTTGTCGGAAACACTTATTACCGCCATATGATCGCGGCGGCTGAGGTTTATCCCGATGAGGCCTTTACGGTCCTCGGGAACTGCCTGGATACCGTTTTTTACCAGGTTGATAATGGCACGCGAAAGTTGCTCGCGGTCGGCATTTACTTTTAGGTACTCCAGGCCGTTTGAATGAAATTCAATTTTTACCCGGTTGTGCGAATCGAACAAATTAATCACTTTCTGAAGCTGTTCGGCCAGTTTAAATACCTGGTTGCGGGCAGTGGGAATTTTGGCAAAATTGGAAAACTCCGTAGCAATGTTCGACAGGTTTTCAATCTGCTCTATAAGTGTATTGGTTACGCGTTCTATGTAATTGTTATATTCTTTACCTTCGCCTTTGGCACGTTGCAGGTGCTGAATGTTCAGTTTCATCGGGGTAAGCGGATTTTTAATTTCGTGGGCTATTTGTTTGGCCATTTCGCGCCATGCCGACTCACGCTCCGAACGGGCCAGCAACTCTGCACTCACGGCAAGTTCATCCACTTTTTTATTGTACTCTTTTACCAGGCTGCCAATTTCATCATTCCGGCTGTAGTAAATCGGCTCATTTCGTTTTCCCAACTCCATTTTTTTCAGGTTCTCCTGTATAAGGACCAGCGGCCGTGTAATTTGATTGGCAATAAAAATAGCTACAATAACACTTGCCAGCAACAGGAACACATACAAATTAATAAAAGCCACAATAATGGTTGAAAGCTCCTGGCTGTAACGATCCTGCTTAATGAAATAGGGCAGGTTTATCACGCCAAGGTATTCTCCTTTGTTGTTGATAATCGGTTTGTAGGCCGACAAATACGAAAGTTCGCCAATTTGCTCGGGCTGGAAATAATTTATCTGGAAATTCTCGAAAATCTCGTAATAAGCCTGTGCATTAATTCGTCGGGAAACCAACCCTCGGTTAAAAATTTCTGATCGGGACGAAGCCAGCAGTTGACCTTCAGTTCCATAGATATTAATATCGGTACGGAAGATGTTTGAAAGTTTGGCCAGTTCGCGTTGCAGCCAGTCTATCAAATCGGGCGAAATTTCATCCATATCCTCAAGGCGCATATCGATTTCTTCAGCAATTGAAATCATCTTTTCATTCAAATCGTTCTGGTGTTTTTCCTTGTATTCCCGAACATTATACCAGATAGTGGCAGCAGCAACTACCAGCAACGAAACAAAAACAATGGAAATTATGGCGGCCTGAATCCTGAATTTCAAATCGGTATTGATTTGGCGTTTTCGGATCGAACGGTTATTCACAAGAATCAGGATTAAAACTGAAAGGAAATAAAAAACAAACAGATAAGGAAATGAAATCAGGTAATCGATTATTGTAAACAATTCGCGTGAAACAATCACATAATTGTTCTCGCGGGTGTGATAAATAAGGTGTTCCATTCCATCCCACCGGTTATAATCAAATTCCTTGTCGGAAGTTATGTACGAATTCACATAAAAATTGTAGTTGTAGTCGCCATGTTTATCCGTGAGTTCCCCGCCGTAATATTTTGCGTAATCGTATTTTTTGTAGTTTTCCGGTTTTTCCATCGATTTATCGATGAGCAACTCGGGGAAACCAATGCCTTCAAAAAGCAGATCGGAATTCAATTCTATAAAAATGGAAACGCCACTGGTTTCGCTCGATAGCGGGTAGTGCAAGTGCCCGGTGTACGAAATCCGGCCATTCATATTGTCCATAAAATAGAAACTGGTTCCCGGTATTTTCACTCCCTGTGTTTCAATCATATTGCCAAAAAAATCGAAACAGGGGGCCATTCTGTTTTCCATTTGTATAAAAAGACTGTCGTTTTTGGTGCAAACAAAATACCGGCGTTCGTATTTCCGGAAATAGCTGTTGAAATAGGTTTGCTCGATATAATCAACAAGCCCCTCTTCATTTTCAATCAGCAAATCCGAAATTACCGGGTCAACGCTGATTTTATCCTGAATTTCAGTTAGAAAAACTTCGGCTGTCGGATCGCGTTCGGCCACCAGCGTTACTGCCATTAATTTTTGTTCTTCGCGTTGTTTTTCAGCAGTAGTCCGGTAAAACACAACCAGTGAGTAAAGTGATGCAGCCGAAACAAAAATTATGAGGTAGCTGAGTGTAAAATTCTGAAGGTAATTTTTGCTGAAAAGCGATGCCAGTAATGAAGCGGCTATAAACAGCCCGAGTGCATCGTAAGCCACTATTCCTAAAGAAATAAACTGAACAGCAGCCAAAAAAAGAGTTATCAGAAAAACAATTCCGGCCAGTTGCCTGAATGTGAAATCATTTCGGGAGGCTTCAATTATTTTAATGTTCAAATAAAAAACAGATAACAGCAGCATCCCGGCCGAGAAAATTCCGATTACACTCTGAACTGAAATTTCGATAATGCGGTTCAGCAAAAAAGATATGGTAGAATTAAAAATGAGCTCCCGGATGTAAAAGTGAACCAACAGATAGATGCTGCCGGCAAATAAAAGAAGCAGTATGGCAACGGTTTTTCCCGAAAGGTAAGAACCTTCACGTATTTCATCAATCTCCAGATGTTTCCCAAAGTTAAACATCCAGAAAAGAAAAAAGAGGCACAACAGAAAATAGTCGCCCAGCGAGGGCAGCCAGCTATTAAGCGCAAATACCGAAGAACTGAAAAAATCGAGATAGAAAAATACTTTGGGAATCTCGAATATGAGATGGAGCCAGTAAACCAGGAACAACGCAATGGCAAGGCTGAATAGTTTGATAAAAAACGAAGCTTTCGATTCTAAAAATTCACGCCTGAAATATACCAGCAAAATCAGCAAGCCCAAAAGATAAATAAAACCCGGGACATACAATTGTTTGGTAGTGCATAAATAGGTTCCTGCGGGTTCAATCGAAAAAAGGTAACTCCCGTCGTTGCTTTGAATCGAAAATTCATCGTGGCTGCTGCCTTCCACAATTTTATATTTATCGGGCAAATTATATCCATCGGAAAAAGTGTTTTCCAGGTATTTGTTTTCGTAATCGTAATTGTATTTGATAAGGTGGAACCCATAAATTTGAAAATTTCCCTCTTTGGTACTTTCCACAAAATAGTATCCGTTTGGAAGTTTCAAGAACCCTTTATCGGAAGGCAGCATGTATTCCTGATTGAAAAACGAGATGGAGCGATCGGACCAGTATTTCAAATGCCCGGATTCAAACACCAGAAATCCAAATCCTTCTTTCTCCAGCAAGCGGTTGTAAACGCTCAGCGAACCCGTTAAATTGCCGGCACCATCCTCATTTTTTATAATTCCTGAAATGGTACTGATATGTTCGGACAGCACTCTCTCGTTTTGGTGGAATTTTTCTCTGAATTTCTCAATCAGATGGGTTTCCGGATGTTTTTTCAACAATCCGTTTTCAACAATTGCCGCAACTGCAAATAACGAAACGGCAATAATAAGAAAGCTGTATTTATTCAATTTGCGAAACACCTCAGTCGTGATGATATGGTTCTCCTTTTAATATGGTAAAAGCCCGGTAAAGTTGTTCTGCAAGCAAAAGTCGCGCCAACTGGTGCGAAAATGTCATGCGCGAAAGCGAAATTTTAGATCCGGCTTTCCGGTATACTTCATCTGAAAATCCGTAGGGCCCGCCAATCACAAATACCAGTTCTTTTAAGCCACTCAGCATTTTTTTCTCCAGGAAACCGGCAAACTCACGCGATGTAAACATTTTCCCTTTTTCGTCTAACAGATGAAATTCTTTGGCAGGCGTCCATTTCGAAAGAATCAGTTCTCCTTCTTTTATTTTTTGAAGTTCGGTTGTCGTGTTTTTTGTTTTTTTAATATCAGGAATTACTTGCAGTTTAAAATCCACATAATGCTTTAACCGCTTTGTATAGCGTTCAATACCTTCGTTAATATAAGGTTCGTCGGTTTTTCCCACAACCAATAAAGTCACTTTCATTCTGCTAAATGAATTATTATTTTTTAAATTTACACTAAAAAAAGGGGTTCTAAATGTTTTTGCATAGTTTTTGTAATTAAAATGGCACTAAAAATTTGAAACAGGTTAAAAATATGCCATCAATAAAAAAATTAACTTTCATGGTTTTCCTGCTTGCAGCAATAATTTCGGATTATGCTGCCCAGGCACAAATTCCCAATGAAATTATTTCAGGCCTTAAAACCGGCAATGCCAAAGTTCTTTCCGAATATTTTAATAGAAATATTGAATTGGTTGTTTTGGAAAACGACAATGTTTACAGCAAAGCGCAGGCCAAGCAAATTGTAAGTAATTTTTTCCGCAAATATTCACCCGAAAGTTTTACAGTTATTCATCAGGGAGGGAAAGATGTAGCAAAATCTGTAATCGGTAACCTGGTAACCAGCAACGGTAATTTCAGGGTATATTTTTTACTGAAGAAGAACGAAGAGAAAGATTATATACACCAGTTGAGAATAGAAAAACAGGAATGACGCTATGAAGCGTGGGTTACTGAGCCACAACAAATACAAAAAGTGGTGGGAAAGGATGGTTAAACGGGCGGAAAAAGTTTCTCTGCCGTTTTTCGACGGAGTTCCTTTGTATGATGTAGGCATATTTTTTTGGAAAAGTATAGTCGACGGCTCCATTACAACACGTGCATCAGCTATTGCTTTTTCGTTTTTTATTGCTTTTTTCCCGGCTGTGCTGTTTTTGTTTACCCTGATTCCCTACATTCCTATCGAGAATTTTCAACCCGAATTGTTTCGTTTGCTCAAAGAATTGCTTCCTCAAAGCACATTCGAAACAATAGAAGAAACAGTTACCGATATCATTATGCGGCCCCGGGGCGGATTGCTCTCGCTGGGTTTTGTGATGGCGCTGATTTTCTCGACCAACGGCATTGCCGCCATGATGAGCGCTTTCGATGCTACTGTTCACAGCATTAACCGCCGTTCATGGATTAGCCAGCGCATAGCGGCTTCTATCCTTTTAATTATTCTGTCTGTTTTGCTTTTTGTTGCCATTGCTTTGCTCACAGGCGGAGAAATTGCAGTGAACTACCTGAAGGAAAACGATATTTTGCGTGACAGTTTCACAATCTTTCTGCTCAATTTTGGTCGATGGTTTGTTACTATCCTGCTCCTCTTTTTTGCCACTTCCTTTTTATACTACATGGCGCCGGCCAAAAAATCAAAATGGCGTTTCATTTCTGCCGGAAGCACACTTTCAACCTTTCTGAGTATTATCGCATTGTATGGATTTACCTTTTACATTAACAATTTCAGTCAGTACAATAAATTGTACGGTTCTATCGGGACGCTGCTGATTATCCTTTTTTTGATGTACCTGATGTCGCTCATCCTCCTCATCGGATTTGAGTTGAATGCCAGTATTTACCAGGCACATACCATCAAAAGAGTTGAATAAAAGTTCGGGGTTGAAGTAGTTGAAGTCTATTGTTTTCCCTGTTTAAAAAGAATTTCCTTTTCTTTTTTAGTGAGACTTCCATAGCCTGATTTGGCAATTTTATCGAGTATGCGGTTGATCTCATCCTGCTTTACATTTTGCCGGCGGTTGTATTCGTAATCATCGCGTGGCGGTTGCCTGTAGGTTACTTTCATGTGGTTTCCAGACTGAAATAAATCCGGGATTTTATCAATCAGTTTAACCAGCCCGGCACCCCAGTCTTTTCCCCGGCGAAGCTGAAAAATATAAAACCAACCCCAGGCAGCACCGCCAACATGAGCAAGGTTTCCCCCCGGGTTATCGGTTGAAATACTGATTACGGAAAGCACCACATAAAAAATGGCAATATATTTTAACGGGAACCGGCCAATAAAAAACAGGTGAATTTCGCGGTTGGGGTCGTATGCAGCCACTGCCACCAGAATTGCAAAAACCGATGCCGAAGCTCCCAGCATTAATCCCCTGACTGATTCAAAAGTTGGTGAAACATTAAATACAACTACGTAAAGGAGCGCTCCTGCGAGCCCGCCCAGCAAGTAAACACTCAGCAGTTTTTGTCCTTCGAAATGATACAAAAACAACTTGCCGAACCAATACAAGCCAAGAATATTAAAAAGAATGTGCAGAAAACTTTCGTGCAAAAACATGTAGGTGACCGGTGTCCAGGGTTTTAAAACCAGCTCGTCGAAACGCGAGGGAACAGCAAGCCATTCCAACGGCGAAAAAGGCTGACCAGCCAGATAAAAGATTACGGCCACCAGTTTCACCACCAGAAAAACCCCCAGGTTAATGTAAATAAGCCGGGTTAATACTGAGCCTTCTTTAAATGTCCGTTTTATGTCGTTTGCGATATCCATTTTTTTCTAAATCTCAAATCCCACAATACAAATCTTACTAACTTATTTAAAAAATCATTTCGGTTCTTTAGTAAAAACGATTGGAGGTTTTGTTCCAGTATTTTATCAGGATGTACCCAAAAAGCATTCCTCCCAGGTGCGCAAAGTGGGCCACGTTGCTGCCGGGTTGCGAAAAACCGAGGTAAAGCTCGAGTACACCGTAACCAATTACAAAATATTTTGCTTTAATGGGGATAGGCGGAAATAACAGCATTAGCCGGGTATTTGGGAACAATACACCAAATGCCAGCAACACTCCGAACACTGCCCCTGAAGCACCTACCGTAGGAATATTCATTTTCATTTCAAGAATGCGCTCCATCAGCCGCAGTCCTTCATCTGAATAGGTGGCGTTGGACGGTTCATCGTACCAGGTATTTATAAAATCGCGTACCTGTACCGATGCGTTATTTAGGTGTTTATTAACAAACTGATCGAGGATTTCGGGCGATGGCGTATTTCTGAAAGCTTCGATGGTACTTTGCA
>JBMCIT010000057.1:0-7678 GCA_048616715.1 Tangfeifania sp.
TGCTTTAAAAGCGGGTGCAAATATAATACTTTTTGCGAAAAACAAGCAAACCGGCAAACGTTAATCGTACTTTTCCATTTTATCTTCGATGGTTACGCCGTTTTCAAAATCAACCTGGATTTTCAGGTTGGTCAGCATGCGCTCGGTTCCGGCTTTCTGGCAGGCTTCGTGCACTCTATTTAGAAAACCGGGAAGTTCATCAAAACTGCATTCCACAACTGTTTCGAACGGGCAAACCCGGTATTTAAAACCGGTTTCCTTAATAGCTTCGATGGCGGCATCAACCAACGAATATTTGACTTTTCCACCGGCTTCGGGCAACACCTGGATGGCCACGTTAATTTTATTCTTCTTCCAGTCCGTTTTCAAAACCTGAATCTTTACTTTGATTTAACATTTGAATAATTTCGCCTCTCGATAACGCTTTCACATTGGTAATTATCATGTCTTCATCCAGGAAATCGCCGTACTGGTTGCACTCTTCAATCATGGCATTAAAAACTTGCTTGATATCGGTTTTTAGGTGCAACAAAACCAGCGAAGTAGAAAATCCTTCGAAAAAACTAATGGATTCAAACTCACCTTCTTTGTCTTTCAATGCAAAAATAAGTTCGTTTTTTACCAGTTTTTGCTGAGTAACATCCAGCATACTGTTTCGATCGCGATTGATAAAAACCACGTAATAACGCAGTTTCTGTCCTTTTCCACCCAGTCCGGTCGAAATAAAAACCTGCTTTTCGTCGAGCAGCGAACTTTGCAGCAGCATACGGCTTTCCTGCATAGCCAACAGTGCCCAGTTTCGTAAATCTTTATCCGGATTTTTCAGGTATTTTTCCAGTGTGCGAAAGGCCTTTACTTCATCGAGTGAAGCAATGGCTGAAAGTATTTCCTTCTTCCTTTGAACAGGGATTTCAGGCAAAAACAACTCTTTACGGTTTTCAAAACACTCTTCTGCAATCTCTTTCTCTCTTACACGCTTCGAAAACTCAAAATATTTCACCTGGTCCTCAATATCAATCTGTTCCTCAAGAATACTGAAATCACCGGGTAAATCATCGAGCGCTTTCTGAATATCGTTATAATACTTGTCTTCTTCCATCAATTTCAAATTAAACAACAAAAATAGCTACTTATTGGGATATAAAGAAAATTCAAAACTATTTTAAATAAAGGGATTTTCAATATATTTGTACGCTTATTTTTATTTAATTTAATTAAAAGAGAAGGGACAGACAGGGAGTGAAACTGAGTGAAGTAAAATACCGACAGACTGTTATTATTTCTAAAGTTCTTGGTCACGGATCATTTAGAAAGCGTATTTCTGAAATGGGCTTTGTAAAAGGAAAAGAAGTGGAAGTGATAAAAAATGCCCCTTTTAAAGGTCCGTTCGAATTTAAAATTCTCGACTATAATATCTCACTCCGGAAATCGGAAGCCGATTTAATCGAGGTGGTTCCGGTAAGCGAGTTTGCAGCTTCCGAAAACGGAACTTTCGAAGGAGTAATCGACCGGAACATCGATTTGATTGACCAGTCGGAAAGAACGCGAACGATTAACATAGCCCTGGTGGGAAATCCCAATTGCGGAAAAACAACACTCTTCAATTCCATTTCCGGGTCGAAAGAAAAAGTGGGGAATTACAGCGGAGTAACGGTCGATATCAAAAAAATAACTTTTAAAATTAAAGGTTACACGTTTAATTTTTTCGATCTCCCGGGAACCTACAGCCTGACAGCCTACTCGAAAGAAGAAATTTTTGTACGGAGGTTTATTTACGAACAAACTCCCGACCTGGTAATTAACGTACTGGATTCCACCAAGCTGGAGCGGAATCTTTTTCTTACCACCCAGCTCATCGACATGGATTTGCGGATTGTTGCCGCACTTAACATGTACGATGACCTGGAACGAAAAAAGATGCGCTTCGATTATGAAAGCCTGGCGAAGTTAATGGGCATTCCGTTTATTCCCACCATCAGCTCAAAAGGTGTGGGCCTTGAGGAACTGTTCGACAAAATAATTGAAGTTTTTGAAGGCCGCGACAAAATTTCGCGCCACATCCACATTAATTACGGCAGCGATCTTGAAAATTCGATTCAACTTATCAGGCAAAAAATAAAAGAGGATAAACCGATTACCGATAAACTTTCGTCGCGTTTTTTGGCCATAAAAATGTTAGAGAAAGATCCGCATGTTGAAGAGTTACTTTCGCACTATTCAAATTTCAACGAAATAAAAAAAGTTACCGAAAAGGAAATTGCTAAAATAGAGGGACTTAAAAATGATGACAGCGAAACAGTTATCACCGATGCCAAATATGGTTTTATCACAGGCGCACTGAAAGAAACATTCAAAAATCCTTTCCGGAAAAAGAAAACAGGTTCTGAAAAAATAGACAGTGTTTTAACCCATAAATACTGGGGGTTGCCAATTTTTACGGCCATACTGTTCATCATGTTTTACACTACTTTCAACCTGGGCTCCTATCCTATGGATTGGATTGATGCAGGAGTTCTGGCCCTTGGCAACCTGGTTTCGAATATTCTGCCCGGGGGAATGCTGAAAGATTTGCTGGTTGACGGCATAATAAGCGGAACAGGTGCAGTACTTATTTTTTTACCCAACATACTGATTTTATTCTTTTTTATCTCGCTGCTCGAGGAATCGGGCTACATGGCACGGGCGGCATTTCTGATGGACAACATTATGCATCGCTTTGGATTACACGGGCGGTCGTTTATCCCGCTGGTGATGGGGTTCGGGTGCAATGTTCCTGCCATACTGGCAACCCGCACCATGCGCAACCGCAGCGACCGGTTGCTGACCATGATGATTATCCCGTTCATGTCGTGCAGCGCGCGTTTGCCGGTTTACATACTTATCATATCGGCATTTTTCAGAAAATTTGAAACCCTGATCCTTATCGGGATTTATGCCGTGGGCATCATTTTCGCATTTCTGACTGCACAAATTCTGAATAAAACTGTTTTTAAAAGCAAAGAAACGCCTTTCGTAATGGAACTTCCCTCTTACCGGATGCCAACCTTACGGAGCATTGTTTATCACATGTGGGATAAAACCAAACACTACCTCAAAAAAATCGGTACCATTATATTGGTGGGTGTTGTCATTATATGGTCGCTCGGCTATTTTCCGCGTGAAACAAATGAAACCTCCCTGCTTGAAAATAAAATTGAAAATGTTGCAGCCAATCCTGCCATTCATGAAGAAACAAAACAGCAGCAAATTTCCGAATTGGAACAGCAACTCGAGGCCGAAAGGCTCTACAATTCATACCTTGGCAGAATCGGGCATTTCATTGAGCCGGCAATGCGCCCGCTTGGGTTCGACTGGAAAATGAGCATCGGCCTGGTGGCCGGATTGCCGGCCAAAGAAATTGTGGTAAGTACAATGGGGGTGCTTTATCAGTCCGGTGAAGATGAATCGACCATGAACCTTCAAAATAAATTACAAAACGAAGTGCATACCAGAGGAAAGCTCGAAGGACAGAAAGTATTTACTTTGCCAACAGCACTGGCTTTCCTGGCTTTTATACTGATTTATTTTCCGTGCGTGGGTGTGATTGCAACCATTAAAAATGAAGCAGGATCGTGGAAATGGGCAGCCTTTGTTGTTTTTTATACCACAGGACTGGCCTGGGTTACAGCTTTTGCAATATATAACATCGGGAACCTTTTTATATAAATGATACAGGAAATTATTACATACCTGGTTGTTGCTGCGGCCTTTATTTTCGCCGGATGGAAAACCTATAAAAAGTTCCGGAAAAAGAAGAGTAAAAAAGAATCAGCCTCAAAAAACAATGAATTTTCAATGCAACACAACTGCTCCGACTGCGCGGCAGAATGCGTTTTGCGCGATGCCTCCACATCTTACACAAAAAACAATACTGAAATTTGCGCAACCAATTTCAACAATAAAACATCAAAGTGACTTCAGGTCGTTGATGGTTTTTCGGGGGTTTTTCGATTTAAAAACAAAACTTCCGGCCACCAAAACATCGGCACCTGCTTCAATTAAATTTTTCCCGGTTTCGAAATTGACCCCACCATCTACTTCAATCAGGCAACCGGAGTTTACAGAATCAATGAGTTTGCGCAACTGTTTGACCTTTTTGTAGGTATTCTCAATAAACACCTGCCCCCCAAAACCAGGATTAACCGACATTAACAAAACCATGTCCAGTTCACTGATTATATCTTCGAGGACCGCCACCGGGGTATGTGGATTCAGGCACACACTGGCCTTCATTCCGTTTTCTTTGATCTGGCTGACCGTGCGGTGCAAATGATTGCATGTTTCGTAATGAACCGTCAGGTAATTGGCACCAGCTTCGGCAAAATCAGCAATGAATTTATCCGGATCGATGATCATTAAATGTACATCGAGTGGTTTTTTTGCAATTTCTTTAACCTGTTTAATTACAGGAATACCAAACGAAATATTTGGAACAAAAACGCCGTCCATTACGTCGCAATGGACAAAATCGGCTTCGCTCCGGTTTATCACTTCAATGTCTTTTTCGAGATGATTAAAATTGGCAGCGAGTATGGAAGGTGCAATCATTGGTTTCATTCAACAATTTTATTATTGCCCGAGGTATGCTTTAAGCAACCTGTTGCGGTATTGATTTTTTAGTTTTTTTATCGCTTTTTCCTTTATCTGGCGAACCCGTTCGCGTGTCAGGCCAAATGTATCGCCAATTTCTTCGAGGGTGTGCGGATGATACCCGTTTAACCCGAAATAACAACGAAGAATTTCCGCTTCCCTTTCTTCGAGGGTGGCAAGCGAACGTTCAATCTCTTTGCGCAATGAACTGTTTATCAACCCCGAATCAGGACTCGGCGAATCATCGTTCAGCATTACATCGTACATATTATTGGCCTCTTCGTCGCGCAACGGGGCATCCATCGAAACGTGAATGTTTGAAAAATTCATCGCATCTTCAATTATATCGGATTTCGATTCCATCAGGATAGCAACTTCGTCGGTAGTGGGTTCCCGCTGGAATTCCTGTTCCAGCTTGTTAAACGCTTTATTGATTTTATTGATCGACCCGATTTTATTCAACGGAAGGCGCACAATTCGCGCCTGTTCAGCCAGTGCCTGCAGAATCGATTGCCTGATCCACCAAACTGCGTAGGAAATAAATTTGAATCCGCGGGTTTCGTCAAATCGTTCGGCAGCTTTAATCAGCCCCAGGTTTCCTTCATTAATCAAATCAGGAAGACTTAATCCCTGGTTTTGATATTGTTTGGATACTGAAACTACAAAACGCAGGTTGGCCTTAATTAAAGTATCGAGGGCTTCACTGTCTCCTTTTTTGATTCGTTTGGCAAGTTCAACTTCTTTTTCTGCTGACAACAACTCCACCTTACCAATTTCGTGCAGGTACTTATCCAACGAGAGAGTATCCCGATTAGTGACCTGTTTGGTTATTTTAAGTTGTCTCATAAATGGTTAGATTTATTTCAATATGTAATCAAAGCAAAGCTAAAAGTAAATATCGTTTATATAAACACCAAAATTTTTTAACATTTTTAGTTGAAAGTATACGTATAAAAATCCTTTAGGTTAACTAAAACATGAATGATTTCAGAATGTTCAAGCTGTTTTTGTAATAATCAGGAAATTAAAAGGTATTCTTTAAATGCTGAAAAAACGTTTTCCATTGAAACTGATTTTTTCTCATTTTTCATAAATGCTGCAAGTCGTTCGGGTATAATCACATTTGTTTCACCTACAATTTCGGATACCGTTTCCGTAAATTTTGCCGGATGTGCGGTCTCCAGAAAAACTCCAATCTGTTCCGGTTTTAAAAAATCTGAAAGTGCCTGGTACCCGCAGGCCCCGTGCGGATCGCACAAATATCCTGTTTGATTAAAAACCCTACGGATAGTTTCCCTGATTTGCCCATCGGAATACCGGAATCCATTCATTATCGCGGAAATTTTCGCATGTGATTGACCGTATAAATCAAGTATCCGGGCAAAATTGCTGGGGCATCCAACATCCATGGCATTGGCAATGGTTTCAGTTGATAAACGGGGATTGTATTCTCCGGTTTTAAGAAATTCATAAACCACATCGTTTTCGTTGTTTGCTGCCAAAAACTGTGCAACCGGCAATCCCATTTCACGGGCAAAAAGCCCTGCTGTAAGGTTGCCGAAATTGCCACTTGGAACAGAAACAATAAACTCTTTTCCGTCCAACTCTCCGTTTTCTTTTAACCGTGCATACGCATTAAAATAATAAAATGCCTGTGGAAGAAAACGGGCAACATTAATGGAATTGGCCGAAGTAAGCAATAGGTTTTCATTCAGTTCTTTATCCAGAAAGGCGGTTTTTACCAGTTTCTGACAGTCATCGAAATTACCGTTAACTTCGAGGGCGGTAATATTTTTCCCGAGTGTAGTAAACTGTGCTTCCTGGATGGCGCTCACTTTTCCTTTCGGATAGAGTACATGAACATGAATTCCTTTTACATTTAGAAAGCCGTTGGCTACTGCGCTTCCGGTGTCGCCCGAAGTTGCGACAAGCACATTCACTTCATCCTGATTTTCATTTAGAAAATAATTGAGCAACCTTGCCATAAAACGGGCACCTACATCTTTAAAAGCCAAAGTTGGCCCGTGAAACAGTTCGAGTGAATAAATATTTTCAGATACTTTTACCACCGGACAATCAAATTCCAGTGTATCGAAAACAATTTCTTCCAGGGCATTCAACTCAACATCTTCACCAAAAAATTTTTTGGCCACTTCAAAAGCAATTTCCTGAAATGTAAGTTGATCAATGGAATCGAAAAAAGCCGGTTCAAACTTTTCAATCCGCTCCGGCATAAAAAGTCCGTTATCGGCAGCCAGCCCTTTTATTACGGCTTCCTTTAACGAAACTTCAGCGGTTTTTCTGTTGGTGCTGTAATACTTCATTCGTTTGGATTAAAACAAAGCTCAAATATATAATACCAGATTATAATTATTTTGTTTCCGGAAATTATAATTTCTAATATTAATGAACAAATAACGGATAAAATAAAAGAACATCGTTTAAACTTTCAGAAATCTCTTAATAAATTCATCACCTTCGATTAATCCGTAAAAACCATTTTTTGTACTGAATTCATCGTAAACAGTTACTTCATCGGGTTGAATTCCCGGCTTGTAAATCAGGAACGGAACCGGTTCGCGGGTATGGGTTTTCAGGGCACATGGAGTTGGATGATCGGGCAAAACTGCAACAGCTACTTCGTCATCGAGTTTCTTTACTTCCTCCAAAATATATTTTACCACCCTGCTGTCGAGGTATTCAATGGTTTTTGTTTTCAGTTCCACATTGCCCTCATGGCCGGCTTCATCGCTGGCTTCGATGTGCAGATAAACAAAATCGTTGGTTTTAAGAGCTTCTATCGTCGCCTGCGCCTTGCCTTCGTAATTTGTATCGTACAACCCGGTGGCGCCCTCCACATGAATTACTTCCATACCGGCATACACGCCAATTCCATGAATCAAATCGACTGCTGAAATTACTGCTGATTTTTCGATGCCAAACATTTCCTTTAGTGTTGGCATAGCAGGTTTATAACCCGGCGACCACGGCCAGATACTGTTTGCAGGGTCTTTTCCCTTTTCTATCCGTTTTTTATTGATGGGGTGAT
>JBMCIT010000058.1:0-7605 GCA_048616715.1 Tangfeifania sp.
AATTTGTCGGGCGTGGGGTTTTGGGGAATTGAATCGTTAAATTCTTCAATCCAGGCATCCAGCAATAAGCTCATCTCCTGTAATTGATTCCGGTAGTCAGCATTTTCAGCAAGATTGTTAAAATAATAAGGGTCTTTCACTACGTCGTACAACTCTTCAGCCGGCCGCGGAGCGATGAAACAATCGAGTTGCTTTTCATTTAACTCGCCGGCTTTAAAAAGTTCAATCATTTTCTGGTAGGTAATACTTCTTACTGCATCGGCCGGCGGCGAAGCATTGAGCTGCGGAAAGGCGTTTCTGATATATAAAAACCGTTCATTCCTGACAGCACGTTCGTGCGCCTGGTAATCGTGCCAGTTATGTTCGGCAGCAATATAACTGCGCGTTTTTTCTGAAAAATCTTCCAAAACCGGAGCAAAGGAAACTCCCTGAAAGGTTTCTGAAATTTCAGCGCCTGCCAGTTCACAAAAAGTGGGTGCAATATCGATGGAACTCACCAATGCATCAGTGCGGCCTTTTTCAATTTTATTTGGCCAGCGCACGATAAACGGAGTTTTAATCCCGCTGTCGTATAAGCGGGTTTTGGCGCGTGGAAACGGACGGCCGTTATCGGTCATGTAAATTACCAGCGTATTTTCATCTTCACCTTGTTTTTTCAACTCCTCCATCACTTTTCCAAGGTAATTGTCGAGCCTCGAAATTTCATCGTAATAAAGCGCCAGGTCTTTGCGGGTAGAATCGTTGTCGGGCAAATACGGAGGAACAATTACATTGTCAGGATCGTGGGGTTCGGGAATTGCATTTGGCTGGTAAGCGCGGTGCGGATCGAGTGCCGCCAGCCACAAAAAGAATGGTTTTTCGGCAGGCCTGTTTTTGAGCGCCCGCACCCAGTTTTCGCAACCACTGGGACTGCCCCCGTAAATGCTGTCGAATTCTGCTCTTTCAGGCCCAATGTGGTATTTCCCGGCAACTGCGGTGTAGTAACCTGCTTTTTGCAGTTCGCCGGCAAACAAAACCTGGTCGGCCGGCAGCGGCATGTGCAACTCAGGTGCGCCTGTGCTGTGCGGATACCGGCCGGTTAAAATACTGGCCCGGCTCGGACTGCACGAACTGGTGGTCAGGAAAGCATTGTCGAAAACCAGGCCTTCATCTGCCAGTTTATTGATATTGGGTGTTTTAATCACATCGTTTCCGTAAGGGCCACAATCGTTCCATGCTGCATCGTCGGCAATAAAAACGATAAAATTGGGCTGTTTTGTTTTTTCTTCGGATGCATTGTCACAGGAAAAAACAACCAAAGCGAAGAGGAAAAGTGAGATCGATTTTAAGAAATTCATTTTTATACAGGTTTAGATTGATTTCAGTAAAACTAATTTTTCAGCAGCTCTTTTGCTGCTTCCAGTGTGGTATCGGTAATACTTTCGCCGCCTACCATTTTTGCCAGTTCTTCAATTCGTTCGCCGGCTTCGAACTGCCTGACAGAAGTGTATGTTTTTCCGCCTTTTTCATATTTATAAACCACAAAATGAGCATCGCCTTTGGCGGCAATTTGCGGAAGATGAGTGATGTTGATAATCTGGGTTGATTTTGAAAACTCCCGGAGAATGGCTCCCATTTTCAGCGCAATTTCGCCTGAAACCCCGGAATCTATTTCATCGAAAATAACTGTTGGCAGCGCTTTCGAAGTGCGCAAAATATTTTTAATAGCCAGCATCAGCCGCGACATCTCACCGCCCGATGCAATTTTGGAAATTTCGGCAGGTGCAACATCGGAGTTGGCACTAAACAGAAATGCCATTGCATCTTTTCCGTCGGGTGTAAAATCAGGAAGGTTTTCATGCTGAATGGCAAACCGTGATTTTGGCATTCCCAGTTGGTTCAAATCATTCACTACCGACTTTTCAATTTTTTTGAAAGAATTTTTCCGGACGTTCGTTAGTTCCGCAGCTTTTTGGGTGAGCTCTTTCTTCGTTTTCTCAAGCTTTTCTTTTAGCGCTTTTATTTCATCTTCGAAACCGGTAACGCGGGTAATTTTTTCTTCAAATGAATTTTTCAGTTCAATCAACTCCTGCACTGTCGCCACATGATGTTTTTGCTGAAGGCTGTAAATCAGGTTTAACCTGTCGTTTATTTCTTCAATCCGTGCCGGGTTATGTTCAATTTTATCAGCCAGCAATTCGGTTTCATCCAAAATATCTTTAAGCTCAATCTGGCAGCTTTCAAGCCTGGCTGCCAGTTCGGGAACACCGGTCATAAAATCGCTGATATTTAACAATAACCTGTGACTCTCCTTTAAATTCTGAATCGCTGAAAAATGCTCGCTGTCGAGCAATTTCTGAATTTCCAGAAAAGCGCTTTTTATTTCTTCTGCATGGGTGAGTTGTTCGAGTTCAGATTCCAACTGCTGCTGCTCATCTTCCTGCAGATTTGCTTCTTCGAGCTGATTGAACTGAAACTGAAAGTAATCGAGATCGGCTGCTGCCTGCTCCGATTTTTCAGTAACTTCTTTTAATTCGTTTTGAAGAGAAATACAGGCTGAATAAATTTGTTTGTATTCCAGGAGTATTTTATGCGAGCCGGCAACAGTATCAACCAGTGTGAGCTGAAATTTTTGGTTACCGAGTTCCAGGTTTTGATGCTGCGAATGAATGTCAATCAGTTTCAGACCCAGTTCGCGCATTACCTTAAGATTCACAGGAGTGTCGTTAACAAAAGCCCTCGATTTCCCGGAAGGTGTAATTTCCCGGCGCAGAATTGTTAGCTGATCATAATCCAGATCGTTCTCTTCAAAAAACGATTCAAGGTGATAGTGCCCGACATTAAAACTACCTTCAACAATGCATTTTTCTTCTTTTTGTTTAAGTACCGACAAGTCGGCCCGATTTCCCAGAATTAATCCCAAAGCCCCAAGTATAATGGATTTTCCGGCTCCGGTTTCCCCGGTAACAGAGTTTAAACCTTTCTGAAACTCAACATTCAGGCCGGTAATCAGGGCATAATTGGTAATGGTCAGTCTGGTCAGCATTTCAGGCTGTTTTAAAATCCTTCGTTTTCTTCAATTTTCTCCCACTTGCTTCCGTCCGACGGGGCTACTTCATTTAAAATGGCAAGCACACGCTGGCGTTCGTCGGGAAATGATTTTGAAAAAACATTCACAATTTCGTTCGACTTGGAATCGAAAAACATTTGCAGAATATAAAGTGATGGCCGGCGGCGAAAAACAGTTTGTATATCGCGTAATGATTCAGCAATAGTTGCCCTGCCCTCTTCCGGTTTTTCTGCCATTACATCGAGCCCCTGCCGGTGGTAGGTATACATACACGACCGGAAGGCTGAATAGGATTTGTTCAGCACATTTTCAACCAGCCAGTAACGGTTTCGCTCGCTTTCAAATGCTTTCCATCCTTTTTCGCGTGCATTCTGCGAGTTGTTCACAATCGACTGCGCCTTCTCAAAATAGGGCGTTCCCCCTTCGGGAGAAAAAGTGTCGTAATCAAATCCCAGAATTACATAGGCATAAAATGCCAGAATATTGGTAAGGTTATCGCGGTTGGATGTTTCGTTGTATTCAAGTGGCTGAAATTCCTGGTAGCGGCAATGAAAATCGTTGTCTTTAATATTCAAAATCGTAGTTTCGTAACTGCTCCCAAAAACCGGCCGGGTAAGCTGAACCTGGACAGACCCGCGAAATTCATCGGCAGAAATCTGTTCATCGAGCCGGATAAGAATATTGCAGCGAATGCGCTCGTCGTAAGTATAGGCATGATCAGTCCATTTCCGGTTGTTCATAAATTCATAAATATCCGACTGCATGGTGCGGAAAAGCTGCCTGTTTGCTCCCTGAATCCGGTTGGCCGAAACAGTTACATTGCAACGCAACTCCTGCCCGTAAATCAAGGTTGATGAAAATAAAGCTATAAACAATATGAGTATCTTCTTCATAATCTGCTCTCTTTAATGAGGTAAAAATATAAAAAATGCAATGAATAGCAGCCGGATTAAGCAAGAAGTAAAATTATCTTTTCCACAATATCGGCTGCTGCTTCCTTCTTACTCTTTAACTCAAAAGCCTGCTGATTATTGTCTTTATCAATGATGGTTATTTTGTTGGTATCTACCCCAAAACCAGCTCCGTGGTCTTTTAATGAATTCAACACGATAAAATCCAGATTTTTCTTTTGGAGTTTGTTTTGGGCATTGCTTGTTTCGTTGGAGGTTTCCAAAGCAAACCCAACAAGCAACTGCCCGCTCTTTTTCATTTTGCCCAGCGTGGCGGCAATGTCGTGGGTTGGTTTCAGTTCGAGATTCCAGTTTTCGTTGCCGCGTTTGTTTTTTTCAGGCAACGGATTTGCAGGCGTAAAATCGGCAACAGCCGCGGTCATGACTGCCCCGTCGCATCCCGGAAAATTTTCGACACAGGCATTGTACATTTCCTCTGCCGTTTCTACTGAAATTATTTCGATACCTGATTTTTTGGTGGAAACAGAAACAGGGCCCGAGACCAAAATTACCCTGGCGCCCTGGTCAGCCAGTTTTTCAGCAATGGCATACCCCATTTTTCCTGAAGAATAATTCCCGATAAAACGGACAGGATCGATCTTTTCGTAAGTCGGCCCAGCCGAAACCAAAAACGTTTTATTCAGCAGTTTTTTTTTTGGCTGAAGAATTCAACCAGTGTTTCAAGAATATTTTCGGGTTCTTCCATCCGCCCTTTTCCTTCGAGGCCGCTGGCCAATTCACCTTCGCCCGGTTCAATTATTTGGCACCCGAACTCCTTCAACACAGAAACATTTTTTTGGGTGGAGGGGTGTTTGAACATATCCAGGTCCATGGCCGGGGCTACAAAAACCGGGCATTTTGCCGAAAGGTAAGTTGTTACCAGCATGTTATCGGCAATTCCTGCAGCCATTTTTCCCATGGTGGAAGCGGTTGCCGGGGCAATAATCATGGCATCGGCCCAAATTCCGAGATCGACATGGCTGTGCCAGGTCCCGTCGTCAGAACCAAAAAATTCGCTGATCACCGGTTTGCCGGACAAAGCAGAAAGCGTGACCGGGGTAATAAATTCTTTCCCGGCAGGTGTGATAACCACCTGAACTTCGGCGCCTTCTTTCACAAACAAACGCAAAAGTATAGCTGCCTTGTAGGCAGCTATGCTTCCGGTTATTCCCAGTATTATTTTTTTTCCTTCGAGCCTCATGGGCAAGGGATTTATACTTTTTGCTTGCTTTCGCGTGCGGGATTTCTGTGATAAATCTGACCTTCCTTCAACTCTTCGAAAGCAATTAAAGTTGGTTTCGGAAGCCTTTCATAAAACTTTGAAATTTCGATCTGCTCCCTGTTTTCAAATATTTCTTCCAGGTTATCGGTGTACGAGGCAAATTCCTGCAGCTTCTGGTTCAGTTCTTCTTTCAACTCCGATGAAATCTGATTGGCCCTTTTCCCAAGAATCATCACTGTTTCGTAAATGTTCCCGGTTTCCCTGGTAAGAACATCCAAATCACGCGGAATGGTTGACTGGGCTGCTTTTGTTTTTTTATAATCCATTTTCTAATAAATATTCGTTTCTTCCCTGTTATAATTCAATAATTCTGATACGTCTTCATAAAATTTATCGGCTTCCTTTTTGTAAACGCTTTCGGGGAATTCATCCACAAAAGCAAAATATTCATCGAGCGCGCCCGACAGCCGGTCTTCTTTTTTATCTTCCACACTGTTCATTGCCAGTAAATATTTCGATTTCAGCAACATATACTTCAGCTCTTCCCTGTACTGGCTGTCGGGATATTCATTCAGGCTGTTGTCGATAGCGATAACTGCTGCTTTGTAGTTTTCAAAATCGTAATACAACCTTGCATTCAGGTACGATTTGTAAACCAGTTTATCCTGCAACTCGTCGATTAACCGGTTGGCTTCGTCCACCCTTTCGCTGTAAGGATACAAGTTGATATAAAGTTTAAGCGACTCGATGGCTTCGTGGGTAACCGATTGATCGAGGCGGGGTTTCGGAGAAAGCAGATAGGATGTGTAACCTACCATGTATTGCGCCTCCTCGGCATAATCGCTGCCCGGAAATTCTTTCAGCAACGTGCTATAATAGTGTTTTGCCATGAGGTAATCTTTTTGCCCCATCATGCTTTTGCCATAATAGTAATATATCTTATCGGCACGGCTTGTACCCCGGTAAATATTCACCAGCTCCTGAAACAATGTACCGGCTTTGGCATATTCCCCTTCTTCGTAGAATTCAACTGCTTTTTTATATTTAAACTCGTAATCGGTACTTTTCAGGATTTTATTGTAATCGCCGCAGGCCGAAACAACAAGCAACAAAATTAATCCCAGACTAATATTTCTCATTTTCATAAACATGGCGCAAAAATAACCTTTTTTTTAGATAGATAAAACTTCAAATCAATAGAAAATTAAAGATTTCCAACATCCTTAATTTCCCTTAACATATTCACCAAAAGCAAAATACGTTTTACTGCATTAAAATGCAGCGATGAAAGTAGATATCTTTAAACGATTTGGCACCACTACTTAGTATTATTTAACACATTTGCCGAAGTTTTAAAAAAGTTTACATTTGCAGATTAAAATCTTAAATATTTAAACCGTGGATATATTTCAAAAGTTCAGAGAGGACCAGGGAGATCTCGGTAAGCACATGTCGAAGGCACATGGTTATTTTACCTTTCCAAAACTCGAGGGCGAGATCGGCGCCCGCATGAAGTTCAGGGGGAAAGAAGTACTTACCTGGAGTTTAAACAATTATTTAGGACTGGGAAATCATCCCGAGGTTCGGAAAGCAGATGCCGAAGCTGCTAAAAAATACGGAATGGCCTACCCGATGGGCGCCCGTATGATGTCGGGGCAAACATCGAAACACGAGCAACTGGAAAGGGAACTGGCTTCGTTTGTGGGTAAAGAAGATGCATTTTTGCTGAATTACGGCTACCAGGGTATGGTTTCAATTATCGATGCGGTTTGCGGGCGGAACGATGTAATTGTTTACGATTCGGAATCACACGCATGTATCCTCGACGGAGTTCGGCTTCACATGGGCAAACGCTTTGTTTACCCGCACAACAATATCGACAACCTGCGCAAACAGCTTGAAAGGGCCACCAAACTGGCCGAAAAACAAGGCGGCGGAATCCTGGTAATTACCGAAGGCGTATTTGGCATGGCCGGCGACCTGGGAAAACTGGATGAAATTGTTGCACTGAAAAATGAATTTAATTTCAGGCTTTTGGTTGACGATGCCCACGGTTTTGGCGTAATGGGAAAAACCGGTGCCGGTGCTCCCGAGTATTTTGGTGTTGGCGACAAAGTGGACCTGCTGTTTGGCACGTTTGCCAAATCGATGGCCGGAATAGGCGCTTTTGTTGCCTGCGACAAAGATGTGTGCTACTTCCTGCGCTACAACATGCGCTCGCAAACATTTGCCAAATCACTGCCGATGACCATGGTGCTGGGCGCGCTCAAAAGGCTCGACATGCTGCGTTCGATGCCCGAACTCAGGGAAAAATTATGGACCGTTGCCAATGCCCTGCAAAAAGGGTTAAAAGATGCCGGATTCGATCTCGGAAAAACCAACTC
>JBMCIT010000059.1:0-7553 GCA_048616715.1 Tangfeifania sp.
TTTTTTTTGACTGAGAAGCGAAACCCGATTCCGTGGAGGTTTATAATTTGAATGTTGGGATCGGCCTTAAAATATTTGCGCAGGCGCGAAATAAAAACGTCGAGGCTGCGGCCCAGAAAATAATCGTTGGATCCCCACACTTTTTCCAGAATTTCATTCCGGCTCAAAACTTTATTCGGGTTTTCTGCAAAAAACCGGATAAGCTCCACTTCTTTAAGCGTGAGTTTCCGGGTATTTCCGTCGATGGTAAGTGTGTGTTCTTCAGGAAGAAAAATGTACCGCCCGATTTTTTGGGGTTGTAGCGGCGCCGGTTTTTTTTCAGTCAAATTATTGCTTCTTTTCAGAAACACTTTTATTTTTAACAGCAGCTCTTCCATGCTGAATGGTTTCGGAATATAATCATCTCCGCCAATGGTTAGGCCGGTTATTTTGTCCTCGGTCATTGAGCGCGCCGTCAGAAAAATAATGGGGACATCCTGATCGGTTTTACGAATGGTTTCAGCTACTTTAAATCCGTCAATTTTGGGGAGCATTACATCGAGAATAATCAGGTGGTATCCGTTTTTGTTGAACAGTTCGAGCGCTATTTCGCCATTTTCGGCTACATCGGCCACATAACCGTTTTGCTCGAGGTTGTCTTTCACGATGAAGCGCAGCGCTGCATCGTCTTCTACCAGTAAAAGTTTAATCTGTTCATTCATTTCGAATAGGAATATTTAATGTAAATATACTGCCCCCTTTGGGATTTTCGTCAACTTTTATTTTCCAGCCGTGGGCTTTTGCAATTTTTTTCACATAGTCGAGCCCAAGCCCGAATCCCTTCACGTTATGTACATTTCCGGTTGGAACACGGTAGAAACGGTTAAATATCTTTTTGCGGTATTTTTTAGGAATGCCAATTCCATTGTCGGTAAAACGGACCATTAGTTTGCTGTTCTCCTGACACAGCTCAATTAAAATCCGTGGTTTTTTTTCACAGTATTTTACGCTGTTTTCCAGGATGTTTAAAATCAGGTTGTTGAAATGAAACTTGTCGGCACTGATAACTATTGGGCCAACCGCTGATTTTAATTTTATTTCAGCCTCTTTTCCCGAATCTGTTTGGGCAAAATAATCGACGGTTTCCTGTAAAAAAGTTTCCGGGTTAATTTTTTCGAGGTTGAGTTGAATCCTGTTTTTTTCGAGTGAGGCCAGGTTCAGCACTTTCTCCACATTTTTTGAAAGCCGGTTGTTTTCTTCCTCAATTATTCTGGCATACTCCAGCATACGTTCGGGTGTCTCAGTAATTTTTTTGTTGTTGAGCACTTTTGCTGAAAGGGCGATAGACGAAATCGGGGTTTTGAGTTCGTGGGTCAGGTTATTGATAAAATTTTTCTGAACCTCGGAAAGTTGCCGCTGCCTGATAATTACCGAAAGTGTGTATCCAAAAAACACAACCACCAGCAAAAGCAAACCGGTAAAAAGGTACCACACCGAAAGCCGTGTGTGAAAATAGGGGGCACGGTCGGGGAAATGGACTGCAAAATAGTATTCGTTGCTGGCTTCTTTTTTAGGAAAATTGTAATCAGAAGTTCGCTCCTGGCCTTCGGCGGTTATAAAGGCTTTTTGTTCCATTTCCCCGGTTGAAGGATTATAAACGGCAAATTCAAAATCGGTATAAATCTGGTGCTTTTTCAGTTCTTCGTTCAGGTGAAACTTTAGCAAATCGTAATCGATAAAAACAGCTGTATTTACAAAGTAATAATCGTTTGCAGCTATTTCAACCGGCGTAATACTGTCGAACACTGCAGTGCTCCCGTTGGCAAGTAAAATTTGCCATGCGACTTCGCGCAGGGCCACCGATGTACTTTCCCTGAATTGTTTTTCAGATACATAATACGAATTGCGAAGGAAAAAGAACTGGATGGACAAAACCCCGGCTACCGAAACAGTGGCAAGCAGAATGATATATGTTAACGTTTTGCCTTTCATGATTTTTTCAGAAAAATGGTAAGTAAATGTCGCTATTTTTGCTGAATATCATTTTGTTAACACTTCGTTAACAAAATATTGCCATTGATTAACAACAAAACAAGCAAACGCTTCTTACATTTGCTGAGACAAAAATGCATTTAAATTTTGCTTTAACAAAATAAGCTAATAAATCCATAATATTAAAATGAATAAGGTTATGAAACAGATGTTACGTTTATTTACTGTTTTGGCCCTGGTAGGGATAACCACCGCTGCCATCGCACAAAAACCAAAAATTGTATTCGAAGAACTGGAACACGATTTTGGATCATTCAAAGAGTCGGATGGTGTTCAAACCAACACTTTTAAGTTTACCAACAAAGGAGAGGTACCGCTGGTATTAAATAATGTACGCGCATCGTGCGGATGCACTACCCCGAAGTGGACGCGCGAACCGGTAGCTCCTGAGCAAACAGGTGAAATTCAGGTAAGCTACAATCCCAAAAACCGCCCGGGATCGTTCAATAAAACAGTAATGATTACTTCCAATGCCGAAAACGGAACTACTGTTCTCCGTATCAAAGGCCGCGTGGCGGAGCGTGAAAAAACACTTGCTGAAGAATATCCGCGCAAAGTGGGTAAACTGCGGGTAAAAACCAACCATATTTCTTTTTCGCGAATGACAGAAAAAGATGTGGAAACAAAAGACATTGAGTTGGTTAATGATACGGATCAGCCGGTTGATGTTGATTTTCGTCGTGTGCCGGATCACCTGCAGGTTAAAGTTGAACCCACAAAAATTCCGGCTAACAGCAAAGGTAAGCTGTTTGTTACTTTCGATGCAGGGAAAGCCAATACTTATGGCTTTTCATCCAACCGGGTTTACCTTTCAATCGACGGCAGCCAAAATTACCGTGCCTCAATTGGTGTTAGCGCTACCATTGAAGAAGATTTTTCAGATTTGACCCCGGAGCAACTGGCGAATGCGCCTGTAGCCAAATTTGACGAAACTGCCCACGATTTTGGCGAAATGAACCAGGGCGATAAAATGGAACATACTTTTATGCTTTTGAACGATGGAAAATCAGAACTGATCATCCGCAACATTCGTTCTT
Source organism: Tangfeifania sp. (assembly GCA_048616715.1). Classification (GTDB taxonomy): domain Bacteria; phylum Bacteroidota; class Bacteroidia; order Bacteroidales; family Prolixibacteraceae; genus Tangfeifania. The sequence goes on from JBMCIT010000059.1 coordinate 3,069, forward strand.
CATGCGGATGTACGGCAGTTGCCCCGTCAACAAAAGTGATTGCCCCGGGAGAATCTGCGCCAATAAAAGTTACTTTCAATTCGCGTGGACAACGCGGGCGTCAGAGCAAATCGATTACCGTAATTACCAACGATCCGAAAAATCCTACCAGCCGTTTGAGGGTTTCAACAAATGTGATAACATAGATTAACCTTTATATTAATATCAATAATAAAAAAAATGCTGCAGGTTAATTCCTGCAGCATTTTTTGATTGGTCTTTAATGTCGTATTTTTGCACGATACAGTAAAAAAACATGACGGAAAACAAGCATCATATCGAAAATAATCCTGACTATAAAGGACTAAAAGTAAACAGTGGGGTAGAGCAACCCGACCAAACAGACAACCAGTCTTTGCAGCGGTTCCTGAAAAAAAAGCGGCAGTTGCTGTCTGCCGATGAGTATGTTGGCGGAATCCTGGAAGGGAATATTACTTTGCTCAGCAAAGCTGTAACACTTGTTGAAAGCTCAAAACCCGGGCACCAGGTAATTGCACAGGAAATAATTGTCAGGTGCCTTCCGCACAGCGGTAATTCTGTAAGGATAGGAATTACAGGCGTGCCGGGGGTCGGGAAAAGTACTTTCATCGAGGCACTGGGAAAAAATATAACAGCCGGTGGCGGAAAGCTTGCCGTGCTTGCCATCGATCCCAGTAGTGAGCGTTCGCGCGGAAGTATTTTGGGAGACAAAACCCGGATGGAAGAACTGGCAGGCGATAAAAATGCCTATATCCGGCCCAGTCCTTCGGCAGGCTCACTCGGGGGGGTCGCCCGCAAAACCCGGGAAACCATTATCCTCTGCGAAGCTGCCGGTTTCGACCATATATTTATTGAAACCGTTGGTGTGGGACAAAGTGAAACGGCCGTGCACTCCATGTCCGACTTTTTTCTTTTGCTGATGCTGGCCGGTGCCGGAGATGAATTGCAGGGAATAAAACGCGGCATTATGGAAATGGCCGACCTGATTGCCATTAACAAAGCCGATGGCAACAATGCCGGCAAAGCTAAAATAGCCAAAACACAGTACCAGAATGCACTGCATCTTTTTCCTCCAAAAGATTCGGGTTGGGTACCAAAAGTGCAAACCTGTTCAGCACTCAGTAAAACCGGGATTGCCGAAATTTGGGAGAAAGTAGTAGAATACAGGAACCTGACCGTTCAGAATAATTATTTCATGAAAAAACGAAATTCCCAGTCCTCGTTCTGGATGCACGAAACCATTCAGGAACAATTGAAAAGGGCGTTTTACCAGCATCCTGAAATGAAAGAAAAAATCAAGGAATTTGAAAATAAGGTACTCAACAGCGAAATGAGTTCTTTTGTGGCAGCCGGAAAATTACTGAATATCTATTCAGGAATGAAGTAAAAGTTTCATTAAATTTGGGAAATGGCCAAAGAACATTTCAGAATTGAGCCTGTTGTAATAAAATTAAATCAACAATAAAAAATAAAAATATGAATTACGATGTAATAATTATAGGTAGCGGACCGGGAGGTTATGTTACAGGTATTCGGGCTGCCCAGTTGGGAATGAAAGTTGCCGTGGTTGAAAAAGAAAGTTTAGGCGGAGTTTGCCTGAACTGGGGCTGTATCCCCACAAAATCGCTGCTGAAAAGCGTGCAGGCTTTTGATTATGCCAAACATGCATCAGATTATGGGGTCAAAATAGACGGTAAAGTGGAGCCCGATTTTCCGGGTATGATAAAACGCAGCCGCGATGTGGCAGCCGGCATGAGCAAAGGCGTACAGTTCCTGTTCAAAAAGAATAAAGTGGAGACCATTATGGGAACCGGGAAACTGGTCAAAAAAAATACTGTGGAAGTAACTGACGAAAAAGGAGAGAAGAAAGAGTACACAGCCAAACATATTATTCTGGCAACCGGTGCCCGATCCCGTGAACTGCCCAACCTGAAGCAGGACGGTAAAAAGATTATCGGTTACCGCAAGGCGCTGAGCCTGGACAAACAACCTGAAAGTATGGTAGTTGTCGGCTCGGGAGCCATTGGAAGCGAGTTTGCCTATTTCTATCACTCCATAGGTACAAAGGTTACGCTGGTAGAATTTATGCCCACTTTGGTACCGTTGGAAGATGAAGAGGTGTCGAAACAACTGGAGCGTTCTTTCAAAAAAAGCAAAATGAAAGTAATGACCGGCTCTACTGTTGAAAAAGTGGATACTTCGGGCGACAAATGCAAAGTGACCATCAAAACCAAAAAAGGTGAAGAAACGGTTGAGGCCGACATCGTTCTTTCGGCAGTCGGGATTACGCCGAATACCGAAGGAATCGGGTTGGAAGAGATGGGTGTTGAAACCGAAAACGGGCGTGTAAAGGTTGATGAATTTTACCGCACCAATGTGGAAGGCGTTTATGCCATTGGCGATATTCTGGCCGGACCCGCTCTTGCGCATGTTGCTTCGGCCGAAGGAATTACCTGCGTCGAGAAAATTGCCGGTTTAAACCCGGAGCCCATCGACTATAAAAATATTCCCGCCTGTACTTACACCGGCCCCGAAGTTTCATCAGTGGGATTCACCGAGAAACAAGCAAAAGAAGAGGGATACGAAATAAAAATTGGTAAATTTCCTTATTCGGCAAGCGGAAAAGCAAGCGCTGCAGGCCATAAAGAAGGATTTGTAAAACTTGTTTTCGATGCCAAATATGGCGAATTGCTGGGCGCACACATGATTGGTGGAAATGTTACCGAAATTATTGCTGAACTGGTAGTGGCCAAAAAACTGGAAATTACCGGTCATGAACTGATAAAAACCATCCATCCGCACCCAACCATGAGTGAGGCTGTGATGGAAGCCGCTGCCGCAGCTTACGATGAAGTGATTCATATTTAATGCGTTTAGTATGTTTTGATTACTGCCCCGTAAGTTTTCTTTCGGGGCTTTTTCATGAATTGAATTTAAAATCTATTTGTTCGAAAATTCAACAACTTGCTGAAAATCAATACTTATTTTTTGCGGATTAATTAATAATTATAATTTTGTCAGCCAATAATTAGCTACAAAAGACTTTTATACCGATTAGCAATTGAATTGAGCCTTAAAATCGTTTCACTCTTTAAGACTTTTCAATTGTCTATCGGCATTAACCATTCTAATTTCAAACTTCGCTTAAGGCTCAGTTTGAAAAACAATTGGTATTATTTTCCGAAATAAGGATTTTTTTAAAAATAAACCGGGTTACTGAAAATCAACGAATGAAACCAGCCTTTGCAAATTTATATTTGTCGGAAAAATATTTTTCAGAATTCCATTCGCCTGATTTCCCTGAAATCCGAAATTCATTTAACATTAAAAATAAATCAAATGAAAAAACTGACTTTTATTGCAGCATTTTTTATGCTGTTTCAGGTTGCTTTTGCCGGTGGTTTGTTAACAAACACCAACCAAAGCGCACAGTTCATCCGCATGATGTCAAGAAATGCTTCGACTGATATCGATGCGGTTTATTTCAATCCGGCCGGATTGGTTCATCTGGAAGATGGCTGGCATTTTGCGTTTCACAGCCAAACGATTTTTCAAACCAAAACAGTCGACAGTAAATTCCCGCTTCTGAATGATGGTGTTTACGAAGGAATAGTTACTGTACCTGTGTTTCCCTCGGCTTATGCCGTATACAAAGAGGATAGCTGGGCTTTTTCGCTTGGTTTCGGACCGAATGCCGGAGGCGGTTCTGCCAAATTCGACCGGGGACTGCCGTCGTTCGAAATCCCGATTACCAAATTAGGAGCAGGATTGAAAACAATTGCTCCTTTATTTCAACAATATCCTATTCCTGGTGTCATTGGGGAAACTGGCTACAAAGCAGATTTGACTTTTGAGGGAAATTCTGTTTTTTGGGGAATTCAATTAGGAGCAACTTATTTGGTAAATGACATTTTATCTGTATACGGTGGAGTACGAATGTTGCCATCTAGAAATAGTTATTACGGTGAAATAAGAGATATTGAGGTTGAGACAGAAGAAGGATATATTAGTGGAGAAGCTTATTTAGGTCAGATTAGACCAATTTTAACAGGAACTATTGAAACTTTGCAATCAGCATCTGCAAGTTTAGAAGCTGGAATCGAAGCAGGGATGATTGATCCTACGGCAGCTGTTGAAGATCCAGAAATTGCACAAACATTAAATGCATTTGGATACTCTAACGTAACTTATCAGCAAGCTATTGGAATTATGGATCAAACTGCGGTAAGTTTACAGGGTTTGAGCAATGCTGATGTTGGAAATAAGAAGGTGGACACAGAACAAACTGGAATTGGCTTCACTCCTATGATAGGGGTTGAGATAGCACCAAACGAGAACTGGAACATTGCGCTGAAATACGAGATGAAAACAAATCTCGAGCTGGAAAATGAAACCAAAATCGATGATTTGGAATTGTTTCCCGATGGCGCATTATCAAGGAACGACCTTCCTGCAATATTTGCTGCC
>JBMCIT010000060.1:0-7506 GCA_048616715.1 Tangfeifania sp.
TTTTTTTACCTTTATGCTAAACCAAAAAATCATTTGCTATGCCAAAAATAAACCGTATCGATGCATTAAATTATCATCAGAAAGATCGCCCGGGAAAAATTGAAGTAGTGCCTACAAAACCACACAACACCCAGTATGATTTGTCGCTGGCCTACACACCGGGAGTTGCCCAGCCTTGCCTTGAAATTGAGAAAAACAGGGAAGATGTCTACAAGTACACGGCAAAAGGAAACCTGGTGGCTGTTATTTCCAACGGAACAGCTGTTTTGGGCCTTGGCGATATTGGCCCCGAAGCAGGAAAACCCGTGATGGAGGGGAAAGGGCTGCTGTTTAAAATTTTTGCCGACGTGGATGTTTTCGATATCGAGGTGGATGAAAAAGACCCGCAAAAGTTTATTGAGCATGTAAAAGCCATTTCGCCCACTTTTGGCGGAATTAACCTGGAAGACATCAAAGCTCCGGAGTGTTTCGAAATTGAGGAAACCCTGAAAAAAGAACTGGGAATTCCTGTTTTTCACGACGACCAGCATGGAACAGCTATCATTTCTGCCGCCGGTTTGATAAATGCTTTAAAATTAAACGGCAAATCCATAGAAGAAATTAAAGTGGTGGTTTGCGGTGCCGGTGCCGGTGCCATTTCCTGTACAAAGCTGTACATTAGCATGGGTGTGAAACCTGAAAATGTTGTGATGTGCGACAGTAAAGGTGTTTTAAATGAATCGCGTACCGATTTGAATAAATACAAACAGGAATTTGTTACTAAAAGAAAACTGAACACCCTGGAAGAGGCACTCGTGGGCGCCGATGTTTTACTGGGACTTTCAGTGGGCGGCCTGGTAACTAAAAAGATGATAAAAACAATGGCAGATAATCCCATTGTTTTTGCCATGGCCAATCCAAATCCCGAAATATCTTATGACGATGCACTTTCGGCCCGCGATGATATAATTATGGCCACAGGGCGGAGCGATTATCCGAACCAGATAAATAATGTGCTGGGATTTCCGTTTATTTTCAGGGGGGCGCTCGATGTTCGGGCCACTCATATTAACGAAGAGATGAAAATTGCCGCAGCCAAAGCATTGGCTAAACTGGCAAAAGGACCGGTGCCTGAAATGGTTGCACGGGCCTACAATAAGCAAAACATTGTTTTCGGAAAAGAATACATCATTCCCAAACCTCTCGATCCGCGACTGATAACAACAGTTGCAACAGCCGTTGCCAAAGCTGCAATGAATACCGGTGTTGCCCGCAGTCCTATTAAGAACTGGACGGCCTATAAAAACGAACTTACTTCCAGAATGGGGATCAACAATAAACTTGTGATGACCATCCGCAATAAAGCCCGCCATGATCCTAAACGGGTGGTTTTTGCCGAAGGAAACAATTTCAGGGTTCTGAAAGCAGTTCAGTTTGTGATTAATGAAGGAATTGCCAAACCCATCCTTTTGGGCGATGAAAAGAAAATTAAATCGTTGATAAAGGAAAACCAGTTGCAACTCGGGCATGTGCCGATTATCGATACTTACAATGGTGTTCCCGACGATAAGAGACATAAATTTGCGAAACTTCTGTATGAAAAGCGCAAACGCAAAGGGATGACATACGATGAAGCTGTGGAAAAAACCTATAACCGTGATTATTTTGGTGCGCTAATGGTGGAAAGCGGGGAGGCCGATGCTTTTATTTCGGGGTTTTCGCGGAAATATGCCGATACTATCCGGCCGGCACTGCAGGTGATTGGTGTAAAAGAAGATGCCAACCACATTGCAGGAATGTACATTATGAATACCAAACGCGGTCCGATTTTTTTGGCAGATACAACAGTAAATATGGATCCTGCGCCACAAACGCTTTTCGACACCACTGTGCTGACAGCCAACGAAGTAAGGCGGTTTAACATCGAGCCAAAAATCGCATTGCTTTCCTACTCCAATTTTGGTGCCTTTAAAGGGCTCGGAAGTCCGGTGCGCGTAAAAGAAGCCGTGCAGATGTTGCATGAAAAGTATCCTGATTTGATGGTGGACGGTGAGATGCAGGCCAATTATGCCCTGAACGGTGAACTGCGGTACAAGCGTTACCCGTTCAACAAGCTGAAAGATCACGATGCCAATACATTGATTTTTCCGAACTTGAGTTCCGGGAATATTACCTACAAAGTATTGCAGACCTTGGGAACAGCCGAAGCAATTGGTCCGGTCCTGATGGGAATGAAAAAACCGGTGCATATTCTTCAGCGCGACAGTTCGGTCCGCGAAATTATAAACATGGTAGCAATTGCTGTTGTCGATGCACAGTCGGTTGCTGAGGATTAATACTTTCAGGATAAATTTCAAAAAGGTGATAATCATTGAGGGCTATCACCTTTTTAATTTTATTGCGGATGGCAGTTGCCTAATTGCAATACCGTTTAATAATGTTATAAGCTCCGTGAATTCCCAGTTCACCGGCACGGCTGAGGTCGAGTGCACCGCCTTCGATATCGTTTAAAAAGATTTTGGTGAGCCCCCGGTTAAAATAGGCCTCTGCAAACTCGGGCTCCAGTTCGATGGCTTTATTCAAATCCTCGATGGCGCTTTTGTATTCCCGGAGACGCAATTTCATATAAGCCCGGTTGTAGTAGCCAAAAAAGAATTTTGGTTCCAGGTAGAGAAGTGTTTCGTAATCATCCAGAATTTTTTTGTATTCAGGCATTAATGCCAGGTTATTGCTTAATTCATCCGAATCTGAATCCTCAAGCGGAACCGTAACTTCATCGGTACTTGGTTGGGCCAGCTCAATTTCTTCAAGCATTTTGTAGCGTGTGTTTCCTCTTGAAAAATACGCAATCGCCTGATCATCATTCATCGAGATAGCCTGGTTTAAATCATTGAGTGCAGCATTGTAGTTTCCCGTAAGGCTGTAAAAAATTCCCCGGTTCAGGTAATTGTGGCTGTTTTGGCTGATTTCGAGCCGGGCGTTAAAGTAGAGCACAAAGTTTTCGAAAACCTCTTTGTATTGTTTTGCCGGTTTGTTGGTGATGGAAAGCAACGGGTTATAATTGTTCTTCGCATTCAGTTGGTCGATTGCCATATTGTAATACTGAAACCGGCTGTAATCCACTGAATTTTTCTCAAAGGCTGAAACAATAAAAACAGGTTGCAGGTCGATGATAATATTTTGATTCTGAATCCGGCCGTCATCAACATCTTCTTCATTTTCTGAAGGCAAATCACGGGTATCTTCGATGATGAGGTTCGGACGACGGCGGTTTCGCTGCTGTTCCTTCCTTTCTTCATCGTTGCCGTTGCTGTTGTTGGCCTGTGTTGTTGCTCCCTGGTTATTTTGCTGGGAGGTATTCTGATTGGCAGCGCTTTGCCCCTGGCTTCCTGAACCGGAACCTTGTCCCTGCTGGCTTTGTTGATTTTGGGCCAGTTGCTGTGCATCCAAACGCCGGCTTTCCAAATCAAACTTCGGATTTAACTGTGCAGCCATCCTATAATCGGTTTCAAATCCCGGGCGATTGAGGATTTCGCGTGCCATTGCCCGGTTGAAATAAGCGCTTGCCATTTCAGGGTTTAGCCGAAGGGCCATGTTGTAGTCCATAATGGCACCGGCATAATCTTCCAGTTTATGTTTTACGATTCCGCGGTTGTTGAAAGCCAGTGCATTTTGCGGGTCGAGTTTAATGCACTGATCGTAGTCGCGCAATGCCGATGCGTAATCTTCCATTTCAAAACGTGCCAGCCCGCGATTCAGATATGCGCCGGCAAAGTGCGGGCGGTTAATAATTACCTGGTTTAAATCGCGAATGGCGCCCTCGGTATTTCCCATGACAATTTTTGCATTGCTCCGGTTCATCAAGGCATTTGTCGACTTTGGATTTATTTCCAGTGCTTTGTTGTAATCTTCAATGGCTCCCTCCACATTTTCCTGCGACAATTTGGCAATTCCGCGGTTGTTGTAAAGATTTTCGTTGTCGGGGTCAAATTCAATCCCCCGGTTGTAATCCTCAATTGCCTTATCGTAATCTTCCAGGTTGTGGTAAGCCATCCCGCGGTTCATATAGGCCTGCGGGTAATAAGGCTTTATTTCTATTGCTTTGTTGTAATCGATAATCGCTCCGCGGAAGTCTTCCAACTGGTGTTTGGCAACGCCCCTGTAAAAATATGCTTCCGGAAGATGAGGTTTGAATTTTATAACAATGTTGAAATACTCGATGGCGCCGGTGTAATTTTCTATCGAAATCCGTGTGCGCCCAACCCGTATGTAATGGTTGATATTGAGCTGTGCTTCGGCCATAAAAACAGACGAAATCAGCAAAAGTATGACTAAGGTTTGTTTTTTCATTTTCTTTTCCTCAACCAGCAAAAATAATACTAAAAGGAAACAGGCGAAGGATTCATTAATTTTATTTAACTTTTTTGCCCCATTTTTTTCACAATCCTTAATGTTTCTAAATCGTAAAGTTTTTGTTAAGAAATTAGATTTATTATTTTTGACATTCATTTTAAAGAAGGGTTAAACAGTAATTTTTATGAAGATGAAATTAAGGATTTTGACAATTGCCGTTTTGGCAGTTATCGTTTCAGTTCAGACAGCTGCGGGCGACGAAACAGCCGCTGATAAAAAGAAAAAAGAAGGTTATGTTTTCGAAGATATATTGGTGCATCCTGCCTTGTCTGTGCAGGATCAAAACCGTTCAGGAACGTGCTGGTCGTTTTCAGGTTTGTCATTTCTGGAATCAGAAATGATAAGATTGGGAAAGCCGGAGGTGAACCTGTCAGAAATGTTTGTGGTTTGGCATACTTATTCCGAGAAAGCCATAAAACACGTCAGGGTACATGGAAACCTTAATTTTGCAGCCGGCGGGGCTTTTCACGATGTAACCAATATGATCAGGGAGTATGGTATTGTTCCCGAGTCGGTTTACGACGGCCTGAAATACGGCGAAGAAAAACACGTACACGGAGAAATGGACCGTGTACTGCGTGATTTTGTCGATGCAGTGGTCGAAAATAAAAACCGTAAAATCAGTACTGCGTGGCACGAAGCTTTTACGGGAACACTTGATTCGTACCTCGGAAAAATACCCCAAACATTTGAATATGAAGGTGAACAGTACACGCCCCGTAGTTTTGCCGATAATTATGTAGGCCTCGATATGGATGATTACGTTGAAATTTCCTCGTATACCCACCATCCTTTCTATTCAAAATTTATTCTTGAAGTACCCGATAACTGGGCCTGGGATGAAGTTTACAATGTGCCGGTAAACGAACTCGAAGAAATTATAGACTATTCGCTCACCAATGGTTTTACAATTGCCTGGGCTGCCGATGTCAGCGAAAAAGGATTTAAATCGAGCAACAAAGGTGTCGCTGTTGTGCCGGTTGCACCGGAAATTGAAATGACCGATGCCGAAATTACAAGGTGGGAGGAGTTGCCTGAAAGGGAAAAGGAACAGGAACTATACAAACTGGAACAGCCAGTCCCGGAAATGGAAGTGACCCAGGAAATGCGCCAGGTTGCCTTCGATAATTATCAAACAACCGATGATCATGGAATGCATATTATTGGAATTGCAAAAGACCAGGAAGGTAATACCTTTTATAAAGTAAAAAATTCATGGGGCGATTACAATAAATACGATGGTTATTTTTATGCGTCAAAACCTTATGTGAATTTTAAAACCATGTGCATCATGGTCCACAAAGATGCCATTCCGCAGCATATCAGGGAAAAACTGGAACTATAATAAATCCTAAAGCCCTTCAGGTTTTTCTGAGGGGTTTTTTTTTATCTTTGGATGTTCCAATAATGCAGTTTCCATGAAATTCAGTTCCCTTTTATTTGTATGCATATTTTTTCTGCTTCCACTTATTTCGAAAGCACAAAATGAAGGCGACTCAATGGAATGGTGGAACCAATTGCATGGCTGGGAACCCGGTGACCCGGGCTGGCGAAACTGGATGAAGATTACTCCCGGTTATCTCGGGCCGAATGCATTGCCGGTGCCGCAGGTGAAAAAAGGGTTTATTGAAGATTCAACCGAAGCAGAAATTACACTTTCAAATCATTTTCATTCCGGCGACCCGACACAGGATATTTCCGGAAGACTTTTTATTCCGTTTGCAAAGAGCAAAGTCGCTATCGAAATGTATGGCGTTATTTTGGAGCGTTATGCTTTTTCTGAGGAAATAAGAAATGAGCGCATTGCCCGCGACAGGGATGGCAAAGGAATGGCAATCGGCGATTTTTATTTCAGTACCCTGGTTCAAATTTCCGAAGGCCGTAACTTTCCCAACACATTGCTGCGTGTTGCCCTGAAAACAGCATCAGGAAATCAACTGGAAGCAGCCCGCTACAGCGATAGTCCAGGTTATTTTTTCGATTTGAGTTTTTCTGAAAACCTGGGTGAAATCCAAGCAGGTCTTTTCCGTCCGTTTGGCGCAATCGGTTTTTATAGCTGGCAAACCAACGACGAACTGAACCTTCAGAATGATGCACTGATGTATGCACTTGGAACTGATTTTGAAAATCGGGAGTGGTTGCTTTCTGCATCATGGTCAGGCTATTCAGGCTATAAAAACCGGCGCGACCGCCCCATGCAGTTAAATTTTGATTTACGCAAGGATTTCAGGAATAAAGCCCTAAAAATCCAGTATCAGCACAGTTTGCGCAATTACGGGTACAAAACTTTGCGCATTTCATTAATCTGGAAAATGAAACCTGCCGGTTAACCCTTCCTTTTTTGAATTGGAAATGTGTACATTTGCCGAATATCTGAAAGAGATTTTCATTAATCAGAAACAAAAGCATAATGAAGAAACTGTCGCTGGTAATTTGCGTCTACAACGAAGAATCAAATATTAAGCCGCTTACCGAACAAATTAAAAACGCATTGAAAGGAATCGATTTCGAGGCCATTTTTGTGGATGACGGTTCTACCGATAAAACCCGTTCTGAAATAAAAAAAATAAACGATGAACGGTTTATCCTGGTTGAACTGAAAAGAAACTATGGTCAAAGTTCGGCTTTGCAGGCCGGAATCGACCAGGCAGGTGCAGAATTCGTGGCTTTAATCGACGGAGATTTGCAAAACGACCCGGCGGATATTCCCCGTATGCTGAAAATGATGGAGCAAGACGACTGGGACATGGTGGCCGGGGTGCGTGCCAACCGTAAAGACGGGATGTTTCTGCGGAAAGTTCCTTCAAAAATTGCGAACTATATGATCCGGAAATCCACCGGAACACAAATGAAAGACCTGGGGTGCACCCTCAAGATATTTACACGCGAAACCATTAAAAGCATTCATATTTACGGAGAACTTCACCGGTTTATTCCGGTTTTAATTACCCAGGAAGGTGCCACCCGAATAACACAGGTGGATGTCAATCACCGGCCCCGCAAATTCGGAACTTCAAAATATAACCTGAGCCGTACTTCGCGTGTTTTGAGCGACCTGATTTTGATGCTTTTCTTTAAAAGTTACCTGCAGCGGCCGATGCACCTTTTTGGTGC
>JBMCIT010000061.1:0-7481 GCA_048616715.1 Tangfeifania sp.
CCGGAATTACACTCATTTCGCCGCCACCACACCACGATATTTATTCCATCGAGGATTTGGCGCAACTTATCTATGATCTGAAAGTTACGAATCCCACCGCAAAAGTTTCGGTGAAACTTGTTTCAGAAGATGGAGTTGGCACAATTGCAGCCGGAGTTTCCAAAGCTTTTGCCGATATTATTACTATTGCCGGGGCATCGGGAGGAACAGGCGCAAGCCCTGCCAGCTCAATTAAACATGCCGGTTTGCCGGTGGAACTGGGCATTGCCGAAACGCAGCAAACACTGGTACTGAATAACCTTCGCGGCAGGGTAAAACTGCAGGTCGATGGTCAGTTGAAAACCGGTCGCGATGTGATTTCTCTTGCCTGTCTCGGAGCCGAAGAATTTGGCTTTTCAACAGCCCCCTTAATTGCTCTTGGCTGCGTAATGATGCGTAAATGCCATATGAATACCTGCCCGGCAGGAATTGCTACCCAGGATGAAGAATTGCGTAAAAGGTTTATCGGAAAAGCGCAATATACCATCAACTATTTTAAGTTTCTGGCAAAAGAAATCAGGGAATACCTGGCAGAAATGGGATTCACAAAATTTGAAGACATTGTTGGGCGCACCGATCTGCTGGAAGTGGATAAAGAGGTGGTTAACTGGAAGTCGAAAAATGTTGACTTTTCAGCATTGCTTTACATGCCCGAAGAAGCAAAAAAATACCCGATTCACAACCTGCATCCCAATACCCGTAAAAACGAAGGGCACATTGACCTGGATTTGATAAAGGAAGCAAGAAAAGCCATCCGCGGGGCCGAGAAAGTGTGGATTTCGCATAAAATTATGAATGTGGACAGAACCACAGGAGCCATGCTTTCAGGCGAAATTTCCAAAAGATACGGCGAAGCAGGGTTGCCTGACGATACAATTAACTGTACCTTCCACGGAACAGCCGGACAAAGTTTCGGTGCATTTTTGGTGAAAGGTGTTACTTTCAGGCTGGAGGGAGATTCCAACGATTACATTGGGAAAGGTTTATCGGGCGGAAAAATAATTGTAGTCCCGCCGTTTGGTTCCACTTTCAAACCCGAAGAAAATATAATTATCGGGAACACATCGTTTTATGGAGCAACCCGCGGAGAAGCCTATATCAGGGGAGTTGCCGGCGAACGTTTTTGTGTAAGAAACTCGGGCGTACATGCTGTTGTTGAAGGTACCGGCGATCACTGCTGCGAATACATGACCGGCGGCAGGGTAGTTGTGCTGGGGTCAACCGGCCGGAATTTTGCTGCCGGTATGAGTGGCGGTATTGCCTATGTTCTGGACAATACCGGCAATTTTGATTACTACTGTAACAAAGGCCTCGTTGATTTAACGGCGGTAGAAGATAAAACAGATATCAATGAATTGCAATCGCTGATAAACAATCACCTTGTACATACCCAAAGTACGCTGGCTGCCAGAATTCTTACCAACTGGGATGAATATTTGCCAAAATTTGTAAAAGTAATTCCTTTCGAATACCGGAAGGTGATGGAAGAACAGAAGATTATTGAGTTGCAGAAAAAACTTCAGCTTACAGAAGACGACCCTTCACGCCATGAATAATTAGTATTAACACTGAAAAATTACGACATAAGATATGGGAGATCCAAAAGGTTTTATGACAGTGCCCCGCCAGCCGGCAGGATACCGTCCGGCAAAAGAAAGGATTTATGATTACGGAGAAGTTGAACAGACACTGAATGATAAAGAAAGAAAGCTGCAGGCCTCACGGTGTATGGATTGCGGCATTCCGTTCTGTCACTGGGGGTGCCCGGTGGGAAGCAAAATTCCGGAATGGCAGGATGCTCTCTACCGCGGAAATAAAGAAGAAGCCTACCTGATTCTGCAGTCGACAAACAGCTTTCCTGAAATTACCGGAAGGGTTTGCCCGGCGCCATGCGAAAAAGCATGTGTCCTGGAAATTCATGAAGAGCCCGTAACCATCCGCGAAAATGAATGCGCTACCATCGAGCAGGCTTTTGAGGCCGGACTGGTAATACCCAATCCGCCGCAAACCCGCACCGGCAAAAAAGTGGGCGTTATCGGTTCAGGCCCGGCAGGGCTTTCGGCAGCCGATTTGCTCAATAAGGCCGGCCATCATGTTACTGTTTTCGAAAAGAGCGATGCCATTGGCGGGTTGCTTCGTTACGGCATTCCCGATTTTAAATTGAATAAACGCGTCATTGACCGGCGGCTTTCAATTTTTGCCGATGAAGGAATTGAATTCAAAACCGAGGTTAATGTCGGGCAGGATATTACCAAAGATGAACTGTTGAAAGAGTTTGATGCTGTTCTTATTGCTGTGGGGGCCGAGCAGCCCCGTGATTTGCCTGCTGAGGGGCGCGACCTCGAAGGGGTGCATTTTGCCATGGATTTTCTGACATGTCAGAATAAGATCAATTCAGGTAAGAATATTTCTGAGGCCGAAAAAATTTCAGCGAAAGATAAAAATGTACTGGTGATTGGCGGCGGTGACACAGGATCCGACTGCGTGGGAACTTCAATCCGGCAGAAAGCAAAGTCGGTTACCCAGATTGAAATTCTTCCAAAACCATCAGAGAAACGTACTGAAAACGATCACTGGCCCTACTGGCCAAATACTTTGCGTACTTCCAGCTCGCACGAAGAAGGATGTGAACGCCGCTGGAGCCTTTCAACCAAAAAATTTATTGGCGAAAAAGGAAAGTTAAAACAGGTGGAAGTGGTTCAGGTAGAATGGAATAAAGATGAAAATGGAAGATGGGTTATGACCGAGGTTCCCGGTACCGTTGAGAAAATAGATGCAGAACTTGTTCTGTTATCGATGGGCTTCACGCAGCCTGTGCATAGCGGATTGCTCGATGCCCTGGGCGTTGAATACGACCAGCGCGGCAATGTAAAAGTGGATGCCCGGAAACAAACTTCAGTAAATAAAATATTTGCAGCAGGCGATGCCGAAAAAGGGGCCACCCTTGTAGTGCATGCCATTGAAGCGGGTAAAGTTGCTGCCCGCGGAATAGATGCTTTTCTTGCTGAAGAAGGAAAATGAACATTTTAATTGCATAAATGGATAATGAAAAGTGGCGGTTCAGGTTTGAATCGCTTCTTTTTTTATGTGGCCAGCGGAATGTCATCCGGTCGTTGATGCTTCCAGCGGCGGTGCGACCAAAGGTAATATTCCGGCTGTTCTTTTATAACTTCCTCCATTTTTTCAATGTAGGCTTTCATAATTTCAGCTTCGGTTTTCAGGGTTGGGTTTTCAAATAGAAGTTCGAAACTTGTTCTGTATTTTCCGCGTCCTGTTTTTTCAATTTTCTGAAAGAATACCGGATAGTTAAAACGTTTCGAAATGGTTGCCGGTCCGGGGTAGAACATGGTGTCGCGGTTTAAAAATTTCATCCAGAATTTATGAAAAAATGGCGGTGTCTGGTCGGCAGCCAGCCACGCAAAAACAGGTTCTTTCTTTTTTTCGGCAGCAACCAAGGCACGAAGCACCGATGAGTTTGAAACAAGATGCGAACCCGTGGTTTGGCGCGATTTGTTTAAATATGCATCAAACTGCTGGTTGTGAAGAGGCTTGTAAACGCCCAGTATTTTGTGTTTTATGCGAAGCGGAAAGCAACTGCTCCATTCCCAGTTGCAGTAATGCATGGTTAGCACCACCACACTGCGTCCCCGATCATAAAACCGGTTTATCTCTTCCGGGTTTTCAATCACCATTCGCTCGCGGAAATCCTTTTCGGTCATTCGGTGCATTTTGATTGTTTCCAGGATTAAATCACAAAGGTGACGATAAAACTTTTTTGAAATGCTTTTTATTTCACTTTCTGTTTTATCGGGAAAAGAATTTTTGAGGTTTTCTGCCACCACTTTTTTACGGTATCCTGCAATGTGGAAAACTACAAAAAACAGCACATCAGAAAAGATGTAAATGGCCTTAAAGGACAGCTTTGCTATCTGCTTTAAAAAGAAAATACCAATATTGGTGAAAATTGCAGAACCCATGTTTGATTTAAATGAGGCAGTAAAACTACATTTTTTTAATAAAAATATGGTTAAAAACTACTTTTTACTTTCTATCTTCGGCATAAAAATAAAGGGAATTATGAAGGTTCAGATAACTTTTTTAATGATGTTTTTTTCAATTGGTTTACTGGCCCAGCCGGATATAATCGCTCACAGGGGCGCATCTTACCTGGCGCCTGAAAATACCCTTGCAGCGGCCAACCTGGCCTGGGAACTCAACGCCGATGCCGTTGAAATTGATATTTACCTTACGCAGGATAACCGGGTTGTTGCAATTCACGATAAAGACACGAAACGAACCTGCCAGGGCAAGAAGAACATGAAAATTGCCAGTACGCCCTCCGAGGTTTTGCGCGAACTGGATGCAGGTGTCTGGAAAGATGAAAAATACAAGGGAGAAAAAATTCCGTTTCTTTCTGAAATAATCGAAACCGTTCCTCCGGAAAAAACGCTGGTGGTTGAAATAAAATGTGGCAGTGAAGTGTTGCCCCATCTTAAAAGGGTGGTTGAGAATAGCGGTAAACAGGAACAGATTGTATTTATTGCATTCGGCTGGAACACAATTCTGGAGACCAAAAAAGTATTTCCTGAAAATAAATGTTACTGGTTGAGTTCAGTAAAAGTAGGATTAAAAAATAAAATGGAGCAAGCGGCTGAAAAAGGCCTTGAGGGGGTGAACCTGAACCATAAAATTATTGATGAAAAAGTGATGCAGATGGCAGCAGAAAATAACCTGGAAGTGCTCACCTGGACGGTGAACGATCCGGAAGAGGCCAGACGGCTTACTGAGCTTGGTGTGAAAGGAATTACTACCGACCGTCCGGGATGGCTCAGGGAGCAGATGGGAAATTAATTTTCATTCAAATAAAAAAAGAGGTTTCCCAATTCCGGGCAACCTCTTTTTTTACCCTTTACTGTTTCATTCAAATAGTTTTTATTTGAACCCCCTAAAACCTCCTGCAATAACCGAAAGCAAGAGCAATACAATAAAAATGTAGAAGATAATTTTAGCAATTTCTGCAGCGCCAGCCGCAATACCACCAAAACCAAACAGTGCCGCAATTAGGGCAATTACAAGAAAAATAATTATTAAGCGTAACATGTTATATAATTTAAATGATTAAAAAAGAATTCCGGCATAAACCTGGATAACCGTATTTTTGGCATCGCCAAGCATTGCTTCAGTTGGCTCGTCATCTTTTGCCACCTGTGTTAAACCCAGGTTATAATTGAATCCGAAAACCAGCGGATCGATTGTAAATCCCAGTCCGCCGGTAAGTCCAGCCTCAAAAGCATTAAAGTTTTCGCGGTTGAGTTCGTCAGTAGAGTCGATGTTGAAAAATTCCAGCACTTGGGCATCGGTGTCTACGTTTGCACCGGCCAGGTAACTAAAATACGGGCCGAGCTGAAATTCAAAATCGCGCGACAGATTAAACACCAGTTTAACCGGAAGGTCGATGTAATTCAGGTTGAACTTTGTTTCACCGTCGGCAATTGCACTGTTGTCGTAATTGTTTAGAAATCCTTTTGCAGAATACAATAACTCCGGCTGTATGGAAAATGATTCAGTGATACCGATTTTGTTAAAAACACCTAAATGAAATCCCGCTTTCAGGTTACTGTCGTCGTTTCCTTCAACTGTCATGTTCGAGAGGTTTAAACCTCCTTTTAATCCAAAACCGGAGCTCTGTCCAAAAGTGTAAATACTTACTGATGTGAATATTAAAAACAGGAACAAAAATTTTGTTTGCTTCTTCATAACTATACTTTTTAATTGTTAATGGTGATTAAATTATTGATTATCAAGTTCTCCTTCTTTAGCTGCTTCTTTTAACTCCTCGTTGGCAAAAATGGCTACTTCAACCCTGCGGTTTTGTTTTCTTCCTGCTTCAGTTGAATTGTCGGCAACAGGCTGTTCTTCGCCGTAACCAACTTCTGTAATTCTGGAGCTGTTAACTCCCAGTGTTTTTAGCTCGTCGCCCACTGAGGCGGCTCTTTCTTCCGACAATTCCTGGTTATAGTTTTCCGAACCAATATTGTCGGTATGGCCTTCAATCAGAATATTGGTGTCTTCGTAGTCTTTTAACGTTGCAGCCAGTTCTGTAATATTTTCCTCGGCCTGTCCTGAAAGTTCGTCGGAGTCGAAAGCAAAAAGAATTCCTGAATCGAAGGTGATTTTTATTCCTTCACCAACACGTTCAACTTCTGCTCCTTCGAGGTCTTCTTCAAGCTCCTCGGCCTGTTTGTCCATATAATTTCCGATGAGTGCACCGGTAGTTCCGCCAATTGCAGCGCCTAAAATGGCGCCTGTTGCAGTGTTGTCCGATTGTGCGCCGATAACGCCTCCAACTGCTCCGCCAACCCCGGCACCAGCAGCTCCGCCCTGCAGGGTTTTGGAGGTGTTGCAGCTCATCGGAATTAAAAGAATCAATAAGAAAATTAAATTACGAATATCCGTGATATTCATTTTTTTCTTTTTCATATCGAATTTATTTTTTAAGATTCATTTATCCGAAATAGTTATAACTGTGCCATTTATTGTTAATTGATAATTTTCAGACCACAATGAACTGTAGGTCATGCGCTTAGCTGCTTGTTTTTAATTTAGGATGATTTTTTATATTTCCATTTGTTCTACAAAGTGTGGTTCAAATTCTACAATTATTGTGGTTATTTTGGCTCATGGTTAAATGCTCCAATTCTTTACAAATGTATTTTTCCATGAGAAAAATAATTAAGATGAAAGCTAATTTGTTTCCGGATTGGGAGCATTGTTGTTTGAATCAATAATTGGAGATGAACTGTTTACCCAATTAGGAAATACTTCACCAAGTCCTTCAAGAATAAACTGAAATGCAATTGCAGTTACGATTATACCAAATAAACGGGTAATGGCTGTGAATACAATTGGATCAATTTTTTTTTCAATCCAGTAAGAAGATGTAAATGCGAAAAACAGGGCGATTAAACAAATTACCAGAATAATGGTAAGCGCGCCTATATCAACCAACGACTCCAATCCAAATCCAAAAAGAAACACGGTGGTGATGGATCCCGGACCAACAAGAATGGGGATACCCATAGGAACAAGGATTTTTCGAAAACGTACCTTTGCAAGTTCAAGTGGAGTGCCTTCTGCATCATCATTTTCAGGCATCTTTACACTTGTACCTTCAATCATTTTTATGCCGGTGGTCATAAGCAGAATTCCTCCTGCTACTTTAAAAACCACTAAATCTATACCAAAAAAGCTCAGGATATATTTTCCTGCAATCAGGAATGTCGTGAGTGAAATTATTGAAAATCCGATTAGCAGGCTGGCTACTCTGATGCGCACTTTATTACTTTTATCACTGGTTAATTCAGACCAAATGGGCAGTATAGCCACAGGGTTAATAATAGCAAGTAATGCAATTAAAAAATTTACATAAAGATTCCAGTTCA
>JBMCIT010000062.1:0-7473 GCA_048616715.1 Tangfeifania sp.
CTTCGCAGCTTATCCCATTTCCCGATGTATTCATCGCGTTTGATGATTTCTGCCACTTTTATAGCGCGGTCGACAGCCACCCAGCAAAGTAGTTTGGAGAATATAAAATGGCGCTGGTCGTGCCTGATTTCCCAGATTCCGCGGTCGGGTTTTTGCCAGTTTCTTTTTACAATGCGTACAATGCTCCGGGTAATGGTCCAGAGTTCCTCGCTGTTTTGCAGCGAAACTTCAAAAAGATTAAACTGCTGATAAATTACATCCATCAGGATGCCGTAAATATCGTGTTGTTTTTGTTTGTATGCAGCGTTTCCGATGCGCACCGGCGAACTGTTTTCGTAACCTGAAAGATGGGTAAGAATGCGTTCGCGCAGGTTTTTCTCGCGATTAATGCCGTACATAATTTGAATCTTCTCATCTTTATCGGAAACCACATCGATAATAAAATTCATAAACCGTTCGGCGCTGGTCCAGTGCCCGATTTGTGTCATCATTTTAATCACCATCGAGGCATCGCGGAGCCAGCAAAACCGGTAATCCCAGTTTCTGATTTCGCCAATAGTTTCGGGCAGCGAAGTAGTGGCAGCAGCCAAAACCGCACCGGTTTTATGGTAACTCAAAAGTTTGAGCACAAGTGCGGAGCGTATAATTTCGTCGTTGTAATGGCTGAATTTATGAGTATCTTCCGACCAGTTCAACCAGTAAACTTTGGTACGCTGCAATTTCAGGTAAGCCCGGTCAATCGATTGTTTCAGCAGTTTCTGGTTGTAGCTTACCAGGAAAAATATATCATTTTTCAGATCAATCTTATCGCCGTTTACCACTTTTTCTTTCTCAATATCAGTATAAAGGTATAGCGAATCGTAAGCACCACTTTTGGTAAAACTTTTAATAAATCCATCCCTGACTTCGGTAATGGTTTCCCTTTCGGCATATTCAAGCCTGGGGTCATATTTAACACGAAAGCGGGGGTTTCCGGATTTCCATTTCACATACCGGATAACATCAGGCGGCGAATAAATATGCTCTTTTCCGTTATGATAATGATACCTCGGCATAAAATCGAGAACCTCAAAGCTGTCGGTTCCGTTGGAAAACCGGGTTAAAAGAATATTTGTTTTAGAAAGATATTTTTGAGAATGTTCATACGATTCGTCTGTAATGATCTCAAAACTCCCGCCGCGGTTTTTATCCAGTATTTTTGCAAAAACCGAAGCTGAATCAAAAACCGGCAGGCAAAGCCAATCCAATGAGCCTGATTTTGAGATTAAAGCTGCGCTAATTCCATTTCCAATTACTCCGTAATCAAGATTTGTCATAACTTTATAGCAGTTTCTTTAAACCTTTTATTTTGACATTTGGTTTCTTTTACGTATACTTTAAACGAACAAATATAAAAAACTTATGAGTCGATTTCTGATTATTTCAAACCGATTACCTGTTCAGATTAAAATTTCAGAAGATGATATTAATGTAACCCCAAGTGTTGGTGGGCTTGCCACAGGAATGATGTCGGTTAGCAAATCGTTTAAAAGCCAGTGGATTGGATGGTCAGGAGTAGACCGCACCCAACTTCCCAAAAACCAGGAAAAGAGAGTAACCGAGTTGCTCAAAAAAGAAAACTGCATCGACGTAAATCTGACTGACGAAGAAGTTGAACTTTATTACGAAGGGTTCAGCAACAAAACCATATGGCCGCTTTTTCACTACTTTAATCAATTTGTTAAATATGAAGAAGACCAGTGGCAGGCTTATAAAAAGGTAAACCAAAAGTTTGCCGATGTGATAGCCGAAAACATGGAAGATGTCGATAAAATCTGGATCCATGATTACCACCTTCTTCTTCTCCCTCAAATGATTAAAGAGCGTTTTCCGGAGGTTACCATTGGTTTTTTCCTGCATATCCCGTTTCCTTCATACGAACTTTTCCGGATTTTACCCTGGAGAATGGAAATTATTAACGGGATGCTGGGAGCTGACCTGCTGGGATTTCACACGTTCGATTACGAACGCCACTTTATGAGTTCCGTACGCCGGTTGTTGGGTTATGACATCAACATCAACGAAATTAACCTCCCGAAACGGATTGTGAAAGTGGATAACTTCCCGATGGGAATCGACTACGACAAATTTCACGATGCAGCGCTTGAATCGCAGAAACGTTCGGTACGCGATAAATCGGATGTCAGGAAGGAACTTGAACGCTATTATTTGTTGTATCCCGAAACCAAATTCATACTTTCCATCGATCGGCTCGATTACTCCAAAGGGCTGATAAACCGGCTGATGGCTTTTGAATATTTTCTGGAAAATTACCCGGAATACCGCGAAAAAGTCACGCTGGTGATGCTGGCAGTTCCCTCGAGAATTGGCGTGGAGCAGTACCAGCAGATGAAAAGCGAACTGGATGAAATTGTGGGCCGCATAAACGGAAAATTCTCTTCGATAAACCGGACACCCATCTGGTATTTTTACCGTTCGATGCCATTTGAAAATCTGGTAGACTTGTACAATTATTGCGAAATAGCATTGCTCACGCCAATCCGGGACGGCATGAACCTGGTTGCCAAAGAGTTTATCGCTTCCAAAACCGACGGACGCGGAGTATTGATTCTTAGTGAAATGGCCGGGGCTTCAAAAGAGATGAGCGAAGCGCTTATCATCAACCCGAACGACATGGCCCAAATTGCTGCCAATATTAAAAAAGCCATCGAAATGCCCTACGAAGAACAGGTTGAACGAAATACGGTGCTCCAAAAAAGACTAAAACGTTACAATGTTGAAAAATGGGCTACCGATTTCCTCAACGGAATGGAAGAAGTGCGGCAAAATGAACAGCTTTATAAAGGGAAACGACTTTCAGCAGACACAAAAAAGAGCCTGCTCAAAGATGTCTGCAAATCGAGCAACAGGGTTTTCTTTCTTGATTACGACGGAACACTTACCGGATTTGAAGATAACCCGAAACATGCAAAGCCCGACAAAGAGCTGTATAACCTGCTGGATGAACTGGCCGGAAATCCTAAAAACAGGGTAGTACTCATTAGCGGGCGCGACAGAAAAACTTTCGAAGAATGGTTTGGCGACAGGGACTACACACTCATTGTTGAGCATGGCGTTTGGTTTAAACCCGCAGGCGGCGAATGGCAAATGATTGAACCACTGGATGACACCTGGAAAGAAAGCATTTACTCTGCACTCGAGTTTTATGTAGACCGTACACCGGGCTCATTTATCGAGGAAAAAAATTACAGCCTGGTTTGGCACTACCGTAAATCAGACCCTGAACTGGGGATGAACCGCGCCATCGAACTGAAAGACGAATTAAACAGCCTGGTTTCCAATCTCAACCTTGAAATACTTGAAGGCAATAAAGTCATCGAAATAAAAAACCGTGGAATCAATAAAGGCAGGGCTGCACAAAAAGTATTGCATACCGAACCTGCCGATGCCATTGTAGCCATTGGCGACGACTGGACCGATGAATTTCTCTTCCTGGAACTGCCCGACGAGGCGGTTACCATTAAAGTAGGCATGGCAAAAACAGTTGCCGGTTACAAAGTAGAAAACTTCGTGGAAGTACGCGATTTTCTTCACAAGCTGGCTTGCAACGGCGATTCGAAAAAATAAACCGGTGGTAATTTACAGCAAGGGGTTGCAGTACACAGAAGTTGCCAAAAAATGTAACAGGTAACAAAGGGTTGCAACCCCTTGTTTTTGCTCAGGTAATTTTGTCTCCAAATTCCGGGATTTCTTTCAGGAAATTGTAGGTCCCTTTTTCATAATCGATGGCACAAATAAAATGCTGCAACCCGTTTGAAACAATAACCAGTTTCACTTTGAGCGCCATGTTGTAACGCACCACCTGGTCGAAAGCCTGTTGCGTAATTTTTACGCCGGGGGCTTTAAATTCAGCAATTAAAAAAGGCTGTCCGCTGCGCCGGTACACCACAAGATCGAACCTGAAAAGTTTACCGTTAACAGCAATTTGTTTTTCAACAGCCATAAGCGACTGCGGGTATCTTTTATGCTGAACCAGGAACTGGATAAAATTTTGCCGAACCCACTCCTCAGGAGTCAGAAATAGAAATTTCTTGCGCAGTGAATCGAATATGAATTGTTTATCGCCCTGGACTTTAATTCTGAAATCAAATGGCGGCAGGTTCAGTTTTTGCATTTCAGGCTGCTCCTTCTTTTTAAAACAAATATTGTTTGACCAACAGGAAAAATGTACTTTTGTGCTGGCCTGTTCCGTTGAACAAAATAAAGCATTCTTCTGTAATTTTAACTAAATGAAGACAAAAAAAGACATTGTTGAAAACTGGTTACCACGTTATACAGGAAAAAACCTTGAAGATTTTGGCGAGTATATTTTGCTCACCAATTTCATGAATTATATCGAAAAATTTGCCTTGCGGTTTGAGGTGCCCATTGTGGGGGGCGATAAAAATATGCCCAACGCTACTGCCGAGGGGATTACAATTATCAACTTTGGTATGGGCAGCCCGAATGCAGCAACTGTTATGGATTTGCTGAGCGCGATAAAACCCAAAGGAGTACTTTTTCTTGGAAAATGCGGCGGGCTGAAAAAGAAAAACAAGCTGGGCGATTTAATCCTCCCCATTGCAGCCATCCGGAACGAAGGTACCTCATCCGATTATTTGCCACCTGAAGTTCCTGCACTACCTGCATTTAACATTCACCGGGCGGTTTCGCACGTCCTCAGAAATGCAGGCCGCGATTACTGGACCGGAGTGGTTTATTCTACCAACCGCAGGGTTTGGGAATTTGATGTCAAATTCAAAAAATACCTCACAAAAACACGGGCAATGGCCATCGACATGGAAACAGCCACCCTGTTTACGGTGGGGTTTTCAAACAAAATTCCTACCGGTGCACTTTTACTGGTTTCGGATCAACCGATGATTTCGGCCGGTGTTAAAACCAGCGAAAGCGACAAACTGGTTACTTTCGAATACATTGATATGCACATTCAGGCTGGCATCGATTCACTGATAGAGATAAAAAATAACGGGCTTTCAGTAAAACACTTAAGATTTTAAAATGGATTTTGAAGGCATTCTTGCAAATCTGAAAAAGAATATTTACTACCCCATTTACCTGTTGCAGGGTGAAGAACCTTATTTTATCGATCAGGTTTCAAATTATATTGAAAAAAATATATTGACCGAAGCCGAAAAAGGGTTCAACCAAACCATTTTTTACGGGAAAGATTCCGAGCCGCAAAACATTGCCGAAAGCGCACTTCGTTTTCCGATGATGGCCGATAAACAGGTTATTATTGTGAAAGAAGCCCAAAGCCTGCGAAAAATTGAAGACCTGGGAAATTATGCCGAAAAACCGATGGCCTCTACCCTGCTGGTTTTAAATTATAAATACAAAACCCTGGATGCCCGTACCAGACTATATAAAGCCATCAAAAAAAACGGGGTAATCCTCACCACCAAAAAAATATACGAAAACCAAATTCCTGCGTGGATTGAAAAATACCTGAAAAAACACGGTTTCACCATTGCGCCGCAGGCTGCACAAATTTTAACAGCCTACCTCGGAAATGACCTCGGGAAAGTGGCCAACGAGCTGAACAAACTGGTAATTGCAGTTAAAAACACCAGTAAAATTACACCGGAACATATCGAAAAAAATATTGGACTAAGTAAAGACTTTAATCTGTTTGAACTTCAGGATGCCCTGGGCAGCAGAAATATTTTTAAAGCCAACCAGATTATTCAGTACTTCGGTGCTAATCCGCAGGAACACCCGATTCAGAAAACTATTGCAACGCTGTTTTCTTACTACTCCAAAATATTTTCTTATCATTTTCTGAAAGACAAATCGGAAAGAAATGCAGTGGCACAACTAGGGGGACACCCGTTTTATATAAGAAAAATAATGGCAGCATCAAAAAAATACAATCCCACAAAACTTTATGAAATAATCGGTATTTTGCGCGAATACGATATGAAAAGCAAAGGCATGGGCGTTTCGGGATTAACCGAAAGCAGTGAATTGCAAAAAGAAATGATTTATAAAATTTTACATTAATGATAATAACATGGCTGATAATCGGAATCACAGCACTGATTTCGTACCTGACATTTCAAAATAGCAACCTGATGGAAAAACTGCAGTTTAACGCTGCAAAAATCATCCATCAGAAACAATATTACAGGCTGGTTTCACATGCTTTTATCCATGTTAGCTGGTCGCATCTGGGAGTGAATATGCTGGTGCTCTATTTCTTTGGCCGGAATGTGGAAGTTCTTTTCCAGCAGCTTTTCAACTTCCAGGGGACGCTCTATTTCCTGCTGCTTTATATTGGCGGAATTCTAATTTCCAATGCATGGAGCCTGATTAAGCATCAAAACGATTACTACTACAATGCAGTTGGTGCTTCGGGCGCTGTTTCGGCAGTGCTGTTTGCGCATATCTTCCTTCGGCCGATGGATATGCTCTACCTGTTTGCAATTCTTCCCATTCCGGGAATTGTATTTGCTGTAGGGTACCTGATTTATTCTTACCAGATGGGAAAGAAAAAATCGGACAACGTAGCTCACGATGCCCATTTCCTGGGAGCTGTTTTCGGGTTTGTTTTCCCGCTGTTGCTGAGGCCCGGGTTATTCGATAATTTTATCAGTCAGTTGTTCTCATTCCTGTAATATGGATTTCCTGATTTACAACAACGAAATAAAAAACAAGGAAGAAGTTAATCTCTCACACTTACTGTATAATGGGACTTTCAGCCTGAACCACAAAATATGGTACGGTTTCGGGGGAATTCCGCTTTTTGATGAAAACATCCGTTTGATCGGGCGCCAGGCAGAAGCTTTAAACCTGCCGCTTCCGCAACTGTTTCAAAATAAGCGTGAACTTTTCAGAATTACCAAACGGATGCTTAACAAGAATAAATTCTACCGTTCGGGTTATATAAAATTTCATATTTACCGGGTGGGCCAAAATTCTGAAATGCTAATAACAAGCAGTGCTTCTCAGAATTTTGAATTTCCTTTTTCAGAAGAAGGGAAACTGATTACCATTTCGCCGCAAAAAAAACACAGTAAAAATAATTTCAATCCATTCGGATTTTTCAACGAAATGCTTTGGGAAACTACTCTTTCGCAATTAAAAGGTTCGCATTTTCAGAATGCGGTTTTAACCAACGAAAAAGGAGCGGTGTGTGAATGTGCGTTCTCAAATATCTTCCTTATTAAAAGAAATGAACTTATTACGCCGTCGAAAAATACAGGTTGTTTCATGGATGTTCTCCGTCCGGTTATTTTGGAAACTGCCCGGTTGTTAAAACTTAAAACGGTTGAGTCTGCATCCATTCAACCTGACGACCTTAAAAATATGGACGAAATATTTCTGGCATCTGAACAAAGCGGTATCCAGTGGGTGCTGGGAGTTGAAAACAAAAGGTTTCTTCACCGTCACTCCCGGCAAATTCACGATAAG
>JBMCIT010000063.1:0-7370 GCA_048616715.1 Tangfeifania sp.
ACAAAAATCTGGTACTCGTTTTCGGTTTCCCAAAAACTACCTTCTATGTTGGTGTGATCTGCTTCCCGTGCGCCATCCGGTACATACACGTAATAATAGTTGTAGTAACCCTGTTTTAAAAGCATTGTTAGTTCGTAAGCGCTGGTGTCGAAATTCCAGGTCATTTCATTGTTTTTGTTGGCGTTCCAGTTGTTCAGTCCGCCAAAAACATTAACTGTACCGCCCAGCAAAATTGTTTCCAGTTCCAGGGTGAAATGCACAAAAGTATAATCGCATTCCAGGTCGTAATCCTCCACTTCGCGGTCCTGGCTTTCCACCACATATTTCCCGTTCATTTCTTCGTAGGCAAAATATTCCTGATTGGCACGGGGTTCGTCAAACATGAGTGTTTTGTGGTAATAGGGCCGGTGAAACTCGGTTGACAGAACATTTTCGCCGTTAAACCGGTTTGTGCGGTTGTCGAAATAGCGAAATTCGTTTCCGGCAGCAAATACGTTTTCGCGGTTATAATCATAAACCAGTTCGGACTGGCGGATATAAAGCGGTTGTAAATCTTTAATGGCATTGTCCCAGCGGTTGTTTTGCATAACCACCACTTTTACTTCTTCACGTGGGTTTTGGATTTCCAAATCTTCATGATAAACCGTAAAATCCACTTCGTGGTTCCCGCCTTTAAACGCATCGAGTGTTGCACGCCGCACTGTTCCTTCCACATCCACCATAGGCTCCACCACATAAAAACGTTTGCTTAGTACTTTTTGGTCCGGGTTGCCGTCTTCATAAACAATTAGTGCATAATTTCCTGATATTTTAAAATCTACATTCTCATTGGGCAGCATTACCCGGTAATTGATATAATCGAATGTGGTGTTGAATGAGCGGGCATAATCGGTTATCGGGTTTTCGGCAAATCCTTCCAGGTAATCCGACTGCAGCACAAAACTTTCGTTCCAGTTGGCATCGCAATGAATTAATGTATAATAGTAATCCTTTACTTCACCCGAAAGATCGTCAAATTTAAATACCAACTGCATTTCCTCGCCAATTTCATAAATCGGGTTCGACAACTCAAAACCATCGCGGTACATCATCACCGTTTTAATATCGTCACTGAAAACTGCATCTTCATAATAGAAATTTTCCTCCTGTGCTTGCAGGATTGTGACAAACAGGATTATAAAAAGTGTTGAAACTGTATTTTTAATCATCATTTTTATTTTAATCCGAACAATTTTAATTCCCGGTAAAGATACTTGATTCACTTTTCAAACAGAAACAAATTGTATGCTGTTCAAAAGCAGTCTCTTTTTATGAACCGCAGTATTCTTTTCAACGTTATAAATGTAGTTTTAATCTGAGGGATGTCAAATTTTTTAAAAATGAAATAAAAGTATAAATTCATTGACAGATCTCAATAAACATATTGACGTATTTGTATATTTTGAACCTTTGATTTTTCCACTGTTTAGATTGTGAAAAGCCAATTTATTATTTACTTTTGCCAACCTGATAAAAAATACTATTCTTGATTAAAATGTCAGAAGTTATTAAGTTAAGGAAAGGGCTGAATATTAAGCTGAAAGGAAGTGCCGAAAAGGCGCTCGAAACGCTTTCTGTTCCTGCTACGGTTGCCTTAAAACCGACTGATTTTCCCGGTCTTACTCCAAAACTGAGTGTTAAACAAGGTGATGAAGTGAAAACCGGCGATGCTTTGTTTTACGACAAATACCATCCTGAAGTGAAGTTTACTGCCCCGCTGGGCGGTAAAGTTTCATCGGTTAACCGTGGCGAACGAAGGAGAATACTGGAAGTGGTTGTAGAAGTTGACCAGAATGCCGGTGAAGCCGAATTTAAAAAGGCCGATCCGAACAGCTTGTCGGGTGATGAAGTGAAAGAACAACTGCTGAAAAGTGGTTTGTGGCCATTCATAAAGCAACGTCCGTACGGAATTATTGCTTCGCCTGAGAAAAAACCACGAGCTGTATTTGTTTCAACCTTCGATACGGCGCCGCTTGCACCCGATGTAAATTATGTGTTCGAAGGCAAAATGCAAACCTTCCAGACCGGAATCGATGCACTGGCAAAACTCACCGAAGGGGAAGTTTTTCTCGGTGTTAATGAAAATTCACCTTTTGCAAAAGTTAAAAATGTATCCACCCGCCAGTTTTCAGGGCCGCACCCGGCAGGAAATGTTGGCGTTCAGATTCATCATATTTCTCCCATAATCAGGGGCGAAGTGGTGTGGACGGTGAATGTGCACGATGTGCTGTTTATCGGGCGTTTGTTTGAAACCGGCAAAGTTGATTTTTCCCGTGTAATGGCGCTTGCAGGCTCCGAAGTGGAAAAACCGCAGTATTACGAAACGGTGCTTGGTGCGCCTGTGTCGTCAGTAACAGAAGGCCGGCTGAAAAAAGTAGATTACAAACAACGCATTATCAGCGGCAATGTTTTAACCGGCGAAAGGGTTAAACCACAAAACTATCTTGGCTTTTACGACTCTATGGTAAGCGTAATTCCTGAAGGCGATGAATACGAAGCATTCGGATGGGCAAAACCCGGTGTCGACAAATTCAGCGCTACCCATGCGTTTCTTTCAAAACTGTTTCCGAAAGATGCATACGAAATGAATGCAAACCTTCACGGTGGCGAACGGGCTTTTGTAATTACCGACCAGTATTACAAGGTGGTTCCAATGGATATTCTTCCGGTTTTTCTGATGAAAGCCATCATGGCCAACGACATCGACAAAATGGAACAACTCGGAATTTACGAAGTTATCGAGGAAGATTTTGCATTGTGCGAATATATCTGTACTTCAAAAATCAAGTGGCAGGATACATTGCGCGAAGGAATCAATACCATGATTAAAGAGCTTGGATAATAAATGAAGTAACAAATTAGTCTGATTCAAGATGAAATCTATAAAAAACTTTTTTGAAAAAACTGAGCCGTATGTACAGAAGGGGGCAAAGTATCACTGGCTTCAATCGGTGCACGATGGTTTCTTTACGTTTCTGTTTGTACCGAAAGAGACTTCCAAAACCGGTACTCACATTCACGATTACATCGACCTGAAGCGTACGATGTCGCTTGTGGTGCTGGCACTGGTGCCGTCGCTATTGTTTGGCATGTACAATGTTGGCTACCAGCATTACCGGGTATTAGGCGAACTGGCATCACAAGGATTTTTTGATATCTTTTTATACGGACTTATAAAAGTTCTTCCCGTTGTTATTGTATCGTATGCCGTAGGTTTGGGAATTGAGTTTGCCTTTGCGCAAATGCGCGGCCACGAAATTAACGAAGGTTTCCTTGTATCGGGTATGCTTATTCCGTTGATTATGCCCATTGAAACTCCGCTTTGGATGATAGCAGTTGCTACCGCTTTTGCTGTTATTTTCGGGAAGGAAGTTTTTGGGGGTACGGGGATGAATATCTGGAACCCTGCATTGCTGGCACGTGCTTTCCTGTTTTTTGCCTACCCGGCCCAAATGTCGGGAAACGCGGTGTGGTTCTCGTTGGGTGAAAACGCCGATACCATCGACGGGTTTACCGGGGCAACTCCCCTGGCCGATGCCGCAGCAGGAAACATTACCTACAATGCTGCCGATGCATTTTTCGGGTTTATTCCCGGGTCAATTGGCGAAACATCTGCATTGGCGGTGTTAATCGGTGCAGCTATACTGATTGTTACCGGCATAGGTAACTGGAAAATTATGCTGTCGACTATAGTTGGTGGATTATTCATGGGGATTTTGCTGAACATTTTTGCAGTGAATCCTTTCATGGAAGTTCCTTTCTGGCACCACATGATACTGGGAGGATTTATATTTGGAGCCGTTTTTATGGCCACCGACCCGGTTTCTGCAGCCCAAACCCAAAAGGGAAAATGGATTTACGGTTTCCTGATTGGTGTGCTGGCGATTCTGATTCGCGTTCTGAACCCGGCCTACCCGGAAGGAATGATGCTGGCGATTTTATTAATGAACACCTTTGCACCTTTGATCGACCACTATGTAATTCAGGGTCATATCAAACGTCGCATGAAAAGGGCTAAAGTTGCAGCGTAACCTAAAAAATTGAAATCATGGACAGGAACAGTAATACATATACATTTATTTACGCAGCGGCTATGGTTATTCTGGTGGCCGCTATACTTGCCTCCATTGCAATGGCTTTACGTCCGCTGCAAACTACAAATATCGAGGTGGAGAAAATGCAGAATATCCTTGCTTCGGTGAATGTTGAAAGCACGGCTGAAAATGCAGCGGATATTTATGCCGAGAGAATTCAGAACCAGTACGTGGTGAATTCCGAAGGCGAAGTTGTGGAAGGCGAAGATGCTTTTGAAATTGATTTGAAAAAGCAACTGGCTAAAGATTTGGAAGAGCGACTTTTACCTGTTTACGAATGCCAGACCGATGATGGGTTGAAATATATTTTTCCGATGAGAGGCGCCGGTTTATGGGGGCCAGTCTGGGGGTTTGTTTCTTTGGACTCGGATATGAGTACCATTTACGGGGCTAATTTCGATCACCAGGCAGAAACACCCGGTTTGGGCGCCGAAATTTCAACCGACTGGTTTCAGGCCAGATTTACAGGAAAAGAGATTTACAACGACCAGGGCGAACTTGTTTCGATAACCGTTACCAAGGTTGGACAGGAAGCCCCGGAGGAGCATTCCGTCGACGGAATTTCCGGTGGGACCATCACCAGTAAAGGTCTTCAGGATATGCTTCTTTCAGGTTTTGAGAGTTACAGCGAATTCTTACAAAAGAAAAAATAAGATGCGATGAGCGAACCATTATTTTCAAGAAAAAATTTAAAACTGCTGTCCGATCCGATCGACGACAGCAACCCGATTACGGTACAGGTGCTTGGAATTTGTTCGGCGCTGGCGGTTACAGCGCAATTAAAACCATCGGTAGTAATGGCCCTTTCGGTTGTTGTTGTGATGGCATTGTCGAACGTGATTATTTCCTTGCTGAGAAACACCATTCCCAACCGAATCCGGATTATTGTGCAACTGGTAGTTATTGCCTCGCTGGTAATTTTGGTGGACCAGGTACTGAAAGCTTTTGTATACGATGTAAGTAAACAGCTCTCCGTATTTGTTGGGCTGATCATTACCAACTGTATCATTATGGGGCGTCTCGAGGCTTTTGCACTTGGCAACCGTCCGTGGCAATCGTTTCTCGATGGGGTAGGGAACGCCGCCGGATACGGAGTCATACTTATCATTGTTGGTTTTGTACGCGAACTTTTTGGTTCCGGTTCCATATACGGGTTCCAGGTAATTCCTGAAAGCTGGTACATTGCCAACGGAGGATTCTACGAAAACAACGGGATGATGATTTTGCCGCCGATGGCACTTATTACCGTAGGAATTATTATTTGGGTGCAACGTAGCAAAAACCGTAAGTTAATTGAAGATTAACCGCCAAAAAGTAAAGAATTATGGAAAATCTGATTAACATATTTATCAAGTCGATTTTTATTGAGAACATGGTATTTGCCTATTTCCTGGGCATGTGTTCTTACCTCGCTGTTTCGAAAACGGTAAAAACAGCAACCGGTTTGGGAATAGCCGTCATTTTTGTTCTCGGAATCACTGTCCCGGTGAATTATCTGCTCGAGAATTATGTGTTGCAGGAAGGCGCATTAACATGGGTAAGCCCCGCGTTTTCCAATGTCGATCTCAGTTTCCTTTCCTTCATCATGTTCATCGCAGTTATCGCATCCATGGTGCAGCTTGTTGAAATGGTGGTTGAAAAATTTGCCCCCGTGCTTTACAGCCAGTTGGGGATTTTCCTTCCGCTTATCGCTGTAAACTGCGCCATTTTGGGTGGTGCACTTTTTATGCAGCAAAAAGCTTTTATCAACATTGGTGAAGCCACTACATACGGACTTGGTTCAGGAGTCGGCTGGTTTTTGGCAATTGTAGGGATTGCCGCTATCCGCGAAAAAATTCAGTATTCCAATGTTCCGGCACCTTTGCGCGGACTGGGAATCACCTTTATTGTTACCGGCTTAATGGGGCTTGCATTTATGGGCTTCATGGGAATTAAATTGTAAAATATAAAAACATTTTCAATGCTATTGTTATCAACACAATCAACAGTTATTATTGCCAGTGTGGCGGTTTTTCTGGGAGTTATTATCCTGCTGGTTGCCATTTTGCTTTTTGCCAAGAAAAAACTTACACCCTCCGGAGAAGTCACGATTGACATTAACGAAGGAGATCGCGAAATTGTTACCGAGCCGGGTAGCACACTGCTTTCTACATTGAGCAATAATAAAATATTACTTCCATCGGCTTGTGGTGGCGGTGGGACCTGTGCCATGTGCCGTTGCCAGATAGATGAAGGTGCAGGCTCTATTTTGCCTACCGAAACCGACTTTTTTACCCGCAAGGAACAAAACGATAACTGGCGCCTGGCATGCCAGGTGAAAGTAAAGGAAGACCTGAAAATAAGGGTCCCGCAGGAAGTGCTCGGTGTGAAAAAGTGGGAATGCGAAGTGGTTTCCAACAAAAACGTGGCCACCTTTATTAAAGAGTTTGTGGTGAAACTTCCGGAAGGGGAGAACCTCGATTTTAAATCGGGCGGCTACATTCAGATTGATGTTCCGAAAGTGGAAGTCGATTTTAAAGACATCGAAGTGGATGAAAAATATCGGGAAGACTGGGAGAACTTTGGAATGTTCGACCTGAAAATGAAAAACCCGGAGCCTACTTTCCGTGCCTATTCAATGGCCAACCATCCGGCTGAAGGGAACATCGTAATGCTGAATATCCGTATTGCAACTCCGCCGTGGGACCGTGCCAACAACGGATTCAAAAAGGTGAACCCGGGAATTTGTTCTTCATACATTTTCTCGCGCAAACCGGGCGATAAAGTGACCATTTCAGGACCATACGGAGAGTTTTTCCTGAAAGAAAACGATAACGAAATGATGTTTATCGGCGGTGGTGCAGGAATGGCGCCCATGCGTTCGCACCTTTTCCATCTGTTCCATACTTTAAAGGAAAGCGATAAAAAAATTACCTTCTGGTACGGGGCCCGCTCGTGGAAAGAGGTTTTCTATTACGATCAGTTTAAGGACATTGAAAAGAATTTCGACAATTTCGAATTTCACCTGGCGCTTTCAGAGCCGCTGCCCGAAGACAAATGGGAAGGGCCGACCGGATTTATCCACCAGGTAATTTACGACCAGTACCTGAGCAAGCACGAGGAACCCGAGGAAATCGATTATTACCTCTGCGGTCCGCCAATGATGAACGACGCGGTTCAGAAAATGCTTTACAACCTGGGCGTGCCCGATGAAAACGTGGCATTCGACGACTTTGGCAGTTAAGTGAGACTATGATT
>JBMCIT010000064.1:0-7365 GCA_048616715.1 Tangfeifania sp.
GCCGGAGCGGCAGCAGGAGTATTGACCGGAATTTTAATAGCGCCCGATAAAGGTTCTAAGACCCGGAAAGAAATTTCGAAAAAAGTAAAAGCCTACTCACAGGAAATGAGTGAGACAATTGGCGAGAAAGTGGATAGTTTGAAAGATCAGGTTAACGAAGTGATGGATGAAATGCGAACTAAAGCAAAAGACGCTGAAGTGAAAGTGAAAGAAAAAGTGAAAGAAAAATCTGCAGAAAAACCTGCAGCGCAGAAGTAACCGTTTTGAATTTCGTACCATCTGGCAAAACCAAAAGGTTTAACCGTAATTAGTTAATTGCAATGAGCAAAAATCTGATTGAAAATATTGGCGAACTGAGTGGTTCGGCAAAAAGTTATGTACAGGCAAAAATTGACCTGGCAAAATTGACACTCCTGGGAAAAATAACCAGGTTTACTTCCTCCCTCTTCACTTTAATTGTTATTGTTTTATTCTCCATGCTGGTAATAGGTTTTGGAGCCGCAGCATTTGCTATATGGTACGGGCAAACTTATAACAATTATTTTGAAGGGGTGCTCATTGCCGGTGGCTGCCTTATTATAGTGGGATTGATTTTTGTCCTTTTGAGGCACAAAGTACTGACCAACCCCATGCTTCGGAATTTTTCGGAAATTTTATTTGAAGAAGATGAAAACGAGGAGGGGGTAAAATGAAAGCAATCAGGAACATGCGGGAACTTAAACTGATAAAGGAACAACTGCAGTACAAAGAACAGTTGTACGAAAAAGAGATGATTGGCTCTTCAGCCAAGGTTTTTGGAAACCTGAGCGACTCAATTCGCAATTTTGCATTCGAATTTGGAATGAAGCTGGCAACCCGGCTGGTTACCGGATATTGGAGGCATAAAAGCGACGATAATAAAGACGAAGATTAATCGGAAAGACCTGTAAAAAACAATGTCATGAAAACTAATTTATTGCTGCTCGATACCTACAATAATGTAGAGGATTTTTTAGCCTATGCATTTTCATTTAGCAAATACACCAGTAGGAAACTGGAAATCAAATACGTTTTTGATTTTAACTGGATGGTAGAATCCTATAATGTCGGTCCGGGAGGGCCGGTTGATCCTGCATTGGTAGCGGCCGAGAAAAATGTACAAAAAGAATTTGAGGCAGCCGAAGAAAAGCTTAACGATTTGGCTGGGGATTATCTCAAAAAGCACCCCGCTGAGGTACCTTATAACATTAGTGTTTCTGCAATTAACAGGATTGATGTTGTTCAGGAAGAGTTCGAAAAGGACCCGGACATGGTGTTGCTGATTAGTAACCGGCAAAGTTATTCCGAAGCTTCGGGCGGATTAATCGGTTATCCCAATTTAATTGAACATGTAAAATGCCCGGTATTGGTAATTCCTCAAAATAACCCTCAGTTTGTAATGCAAAACGTGGTTTATGCCACTGATTACCACCAGGAAGACATTGAATCGCTCAAACATTTGAGCAGTTTACACGATCAGACTGAATCCATGAAAATGACCTTTCTCCATAATCAGGAAGAAATTGATTTTACAGAGAAGCTGAAGTGGGCCGGATTTCAGAAGTTGGTTAGCGACGAAACGGCAATAAAAAATCCCGGCTTCGAATTAACGTCGAAAAAAGAAACCCTGGATGCCATTGAAGAGTTTGTAGAAAAAAATTCTCCTGATTTACTGATTATTCTGAAAGAAAAAAAAGGTTTTTTCAAACAAATATTCAGCTCGGGTGAAACCAAAGGGGTACTGACCCATTTAAACATACCGGTACTGGTTTATCACGAGAAATGATAAGTGGCGTTATTCCACTTTTTCGAGAATATCTACCAGGTGCCTCCAGAATTTTTCAGTTGTTTCAATATCCAACCGTTCATCAGGCGAGTGGGCCCCTTTTATTGTCGGCCCGAATGAAACCATATCCAGGTGCGGATATTTTTCAAGAAAAAGTCCGCATTCGAGCCCCGCATGAATTGAACGCACAACGGGTTCTTTCCCAAATAAATTTTTATACGAATTAACTGTTGTTTCCAGGATTTTTGAATCCGGATTTGGTGTCCAGCCCGGATAACCATCGGAATGCGTGACCTCTGCTCCCGCCAGTTCAAAAACCGATTTAACCATTTCGGCTGCATAAAATTTACGCGACTCAAGCTCGCTGCGCTGGCTGGTAGTTATCATTATTTTATCATCATCCAGGTATTTTACCGACGCAAGGTTGGTCGAAGTTTCCACTATCCCTTCCATACGTGTGCTCCATTCCAGAATTCCATGCGGGCAGGCATAAAGTGCGCTTAACAGGTTTTTTTGAGTATTCTCATCTGTTAAAAACTGCGGTTGACCGGTTTCTTCAAGGTGAATTTTGAGGTACGGCTCATTCAGTTCATATTCAAACTTTACATCAGAAGCAAATATTTTGAAAGCTTCAAGGAATTTTTCTTTTTGATTTTCAGGAACCAAAATCGTTGCATTTGCTTCCCTTGCAATTGCATTCCGAAGATTGCCGCCATCAAATGCGGCTAACCGCATATTTTGGTTACGGGTTGCTTTCCATAAAAAGCGGTTTAGAATTTTATTGGCATTTCCGCGGTTTTTGTGAATGTCGTCGCCCGAATGGCCGCCCTGCAATCCGTAAACTTTAATTTTGAACGCAGCGTGTTTTTCAGGAATAGCTTCGCGTTTAAAATTGAAAAATGCAAGCGTGTCGATTCCACCGGCACAACCGATAAAAATTTCGCCTTCGTCTTCCGAATCGAGGTTTAGCAAAACCGAACCGGTCATGAAATTTTTTTCCAGGGCAAACGCACCTGTCAGCCCGGTTTCTTCATCAACTGTAATCAGGCATTCCACAGGTCCATGGTTAATTTCGGTTGAAGTTAGCACAGCCATCTGCGCGGCAATGCCAATTCCGCAATCGGCCCCCAGCGTAGTTCCGTTTGCTTTCACCCAGTTATCAACAATTACAGGCTCAATGGGGTCGTTATCAAAATCGAATTCCTTGTCGCTGTTTTTTTCACAAACCATATCCATGTGTGTTTGCAAAATTACCGTCGGGGCATTTTCCCTGCCGGGCACCGGGGGCTTCGAAATCAATACATTTCCGGCGCTGTCGGTTTTTGCAGGCAGGTTGTTTTCGGCTGCAAAACCGAGCAGGAACTTCCTGATTTTTTCCTCTTTTTTCGAGGGGCGCGGAACCTGGCAAATGTCTTCGAAATAGTTAAAAAGTGGCTGTGGCTGCAGTTTTGCTAATTTTTTCATGGTGTTTCCCGTTTAAAAACCAAAGATGGCAAAAACTGGTCAGATATAAAACTGAAGTTCGGAGGAGTTAACCAAAAAATACAGTTCGGCCATCAATAAATTATCTCAGGTATAAATTGCTGTCGCCATAGCTCAAAAAACGAAAGTCGTTTTCAAGTGCAAACCGGTAAACCCGTTTCCATTCGTTGCCCAGAATCGCACCGATAAGCAGTAACAATGTACTTTGCGGCTGGTGGAAATTGGTAACCATTCCTTCAACAATTTTGAAACCGTAGCCCGGAACAATGATAACCTGGGTTGAAAACCGGAGTGTTTCCAGGTTATTTTCATTTAAATAACCCAGAATATTTTGCAGGCTTTTTCCAACGGAAATTGTAGCCTCGTTTTCATAAGGTTCCCACTGCCCGATAACCGGAATGCCCCGGAATTTTTCACCATTTTTAAGTTTCAGCCCCAGCCAGTACAAACTTTCGAGCGAGCGCACCGAAGTGGTACCTACGGCAATTGTTTTTCCGGAATGTGCGGCCAGATTTTCAATGAATTTTTTGGGAATCAGCACCTGCTCGTGGTGCATGGTGTGGCCTGCTATTGTTTCCGATTTTACAGGCTGAAATGTGCCGGCCCCCACATGCAGTGTAATTTCGGCAGTCTCAATGTTCTTTTCAGCGAGGTTTTTCAACACCTTCTCAGTAAAATGCAACCCGGCAGTGGGAGCAGCCACTGATCCGTTGTTTTTTGCATACACGGTTTGGTAAGTCAATTCATCTTCCGGTTCTGTTTCGCGGTTCAGGTAAGGGGGAATAGGAAGAACTCCTGCATTTTCAATAATATCGGCAAATGTAAATTCACCATTCCATGAGAATTCAATAAAAAATGAATTGTTTTCTTTCCCTGTTTTTGTGGCTTTTAAAATGACAGGTTTTCCCGCAATTTCAAACTCCCGGTGTAATTCTCCCTCTTTCCATTTTTTTGAATTTCCCACCATACATTTCCAGGTTACTTTTTCTTTTTCCTGAAATGCAAGCTGGTAATCGGAAGGATTCACCGGTTCGAGGCAGAACACTTCAATTTTTGCACCGGTTTCTTTTCTGAAAAACAGGCGGGCATGAATCACCCGTGTATTGTTAAAAACAAGGAGGGAATTCCCCGGCAGGTATGAATCAATATTTCTGAAAACATTTTTTTCAATGCGGCCGTTATTCCAATACAGCAGTTTCGACTGATCGCGTTCTTTTAAGGGATGCTTTGCAATTTTTTCGTCAGGTAACTGATAATTGAAATCACTGATTTTTATATTTTGATATTCCGTCAATTCTTTTATATTTTTCGGTTAGGGCTGCAAAAGTAGTTCATAAAAATGAATGTTTAAAATATAGTACTTTTGTAAAAAATTTGAGAATATGATAAAAATAGGAGATACGGTCAAATTTCTGAATGACGTAGGAGGAGGAAAAGTTACCGGTTTTATCGGTAAAAATATGGTAAATGTGGAAAATCAGGATGGATTCGAAATCCCGTATCCGGTGTCGCAACTGTTAAATGTGAGCGACCCTGATTTGAATAAAAGAGAAAGAGTAGCGGCGCCGCAAATTGAAGAAGAACAAACAGATGAAATACCGGAGGAGGAGGAACCCGGAAAAATTATTGCAGGAAAAGATTCGCCCGATTTCTATTTTTGTTTTGTACCGGCGGATAATAAAAATCCGCTTGCGGGCGAAATTGCTCTTTACCTGGTAAACGACAGCAATTTTACCTTGCTGTTTCAGTATGCACATTTTACGGATGGCATTTTTACTACTGTTGAATACGGAACAGTTCAGCCCAATTCAAAAAAACAACTTGAAAGTATTGGCGAAACAGATATCAGTGATTTGCCTGAGTATTTTTTCAATGTTATCTTTTTTAAAGATGAAGATACAAAGAAACGTGAGCCGGTAACGAAAAAATTTAAGGTGAATCCGGTGAAGTTTTACAAGGAAAAAAGTTTCCATTCAAATCAGTTTTTCGACCACAATGCTATGGTGTTTCAGATTACAGAAAACCTTTTGAATACTGAAATAGATAAGCTTACCGACGATGATTTCCAAAAGGTGGTAAAAGCCAAAGAACAAAAACCGGCTGAAAAAAAGCCACAGCGCCGGCGCGACGATGAAATAATTGAAGTCGACCTTCATATTAATGAACTGCTCGACAATCCGGCAGGTTTGAGCAATAAGGAAATTATGGATATCCAGTTGGATAAAGTGAAAAGTGAAATGCATTCGGCCATCCGGTCGCAGGCAAAACGCATTGTGTTTATCCACGGAGTAGGCCAGGGCGTTTTAAAACAGGAAGTAGCGAGGTTGCTAAAATCAAAATTTCCAAAATACGGGTTTCAGGATGCCTCGTTCAAAGAATATGGCTACGGCGCTACAATGGTGATGCTGAGAAGAAAATAGCCGACAGATAAAGTTTTAATTATTATGAAAGGAGAAGGCATCGGTACCCAGATTGCCTTTTCCAATGTTATCTTTATCTAAACTCATTCCAAATAAGTTTGGATTTTTGAAAAATCAATTTATATTTGCGACAGACAAAATCGGTAAAAATGAATTCAGTATTTCAAAATAAATTTTCTCCGGCAATGGCCTCAGCCAGTGCCAATGGATTCATGCTGCCGTCGGTTTCTATGTTTATGCGCTAGCCTTCATTCAGTGGAAAACCATTGACTGGAGGCACATACAGTTCAGCGTTCGATAAATCAAAATTCATTTATTTACATTTTTTTCTATGTCGGATAAAGTTATTCGGTTCGGTGGCAGCAATGTAAGCGATGCTTCATCGGTTCAAAATCTAATCAGTTATTTAAATCGTTTCAACGGCCGAAATTTTATTGTAACCTCGGCGGTTCCTGAAATTCTTGCGGCTGTTGAAAGTAACATCAACCAGGTTTTTGAAACGGAGGTTAATAATTCTGTCAGTAAATTTGAAGAAATTTACCTTGAGCTTACCGCAAAAGCGCCTTCGGGAGATTACCTGAAACTGGTGGAACAGTACAGCAATATTATTAAAGGGATTGCTCTTATTGGCGATTATTCGGAAGCACTTGGCGACCAGGTAAAAAGTTTCAGTGAAAAACTGACGGTTGAAATTTTGCAGGAGCAATTTAAAAATTCCGGGGTTGACGTTCATATTGTTTGGCCCGAGGATTTTAAATTTCTGGTGACACCCGATTACGGAAATGCTACTTTTTTATCGGTAAATGCCGATAAGCTGAAGTCGCTCGGTCCCGGTATTTATCTGATTCCCGGTTCCTATGGAATTACCAGTTTCGGTAAATTTGCCCGCGCCGGAAAAACGGCAGCCGATTACACCGCTGCTTTTTTAACCCGGTCGTTGCAAATTCCAAAACTGGAATTATGGGGATTGGATTTTGATTTTCTCCGTGCTGATCCGGAAATTGTTTCGGCACCTCCCCGAATTGACCGGCTTACCTATTCCGAGGCAAGCGAACTGGCTTATTTTGAGCATTATTCGTTTCATCCGCGTACGGTTGAACCACTCGAGGAAGACCATATTCCGATTGAGATTCTTAACACTTCAACTGCCGAGGGCAAGGTGGATACCATCATTAATACCGAAACATTTGTTGAAGGACAGATTGTGAAAAGCGTGGCCTGCACCGACGATATTTCGTTGCTGCGCTTAAATGGCCCGGGAGTGGGATTGAAACCAGGTATTTTGGCAAAAGTTACTTCGGGATTGAACAAGGCCGGAATCAATATTAAATCGGTTATCACCTCACAGGTTTCCATCAATCTGATTCTTGAAAAAGAGGCGGCAGACAAAGCCCTGGAAATTATGAAACAACCCGGTTTTAGCTCGGTAAAAGAAATTTCGGTAGTAAAAGATGTTTCGTTAATCGGGATTGTGGGCCACGGCATGCAACAGAATTACGGGGTTTCTGCCCGTATTTTCAATGCTGTTTCGCAAGGCGAAATTAATGTTTTGCTCAGCGGTTCCGGTGCATCCGACCTGGTAAGTTACCTCGTTGTTCAAAGCAGCGATAAAGAAAAAAGTGTACGTGAGATTTATGACGCATTTTTCAATAAGTAATT
>JBMCIT010000065.1:0-7227 GCA_048616715.1 Tangfeifania sp.
CAGGGAAATAATCAGCAGGCAATTGAAACGGGTCATATTTTAAAAGGACTGACACATTCTGCTGAAAATGTTTTGGAATTTCTTTTAAAGAAACTTGGGGTTAATACCACTGTTTTTCAACAGGCACTCGATAAAATTATTGAGTCTTATCCAAAAGTTTCCGGCGGTGAGCAGTATTTGTCTTCTTCTGCCAACAAAGTATTGCAAAAATCGTTGGCACTGGCGCAGGAAATGGGCGATCAGTATGTTTCGGTTGAACATATTTTGCTTGCTTCTCTCGATGCAGGCGATTCAGTCAGCCATTTGATGAAAGACATCGGTATAACCAAAAAAGACCTGCAAAAAGCTATTGAAGAACTTCGCAAAGGTTCGAAAGTAGACAGCCAGACTGCCGAAGACAAATTTAATTCGCTCAATCGCTTTGCGATGAACCTGAACGAGCGGGCCCGCACCGGGAAACTCGATCCGGTAATTGGCCGTGATGAGGAAATTCGGCGAATTTTACAGATTTTGTCGCGCCGCACCAAAAACAACCCCATTTTAATCGGAGAACCCGGAACCGGAAAAACTGCCATTGCCGAAGGACTGGCTCACCGCATTGTTCGTGGCGATGTTCCTGAAAACCTGAAAACAAAGCAGATTTTTTCATTAGACATGGGAGCCCTGATTGCAGGTGCCAAATACAAGGGCGAGTTTGAGGAGCGCTTAAAGGCTGTTGTTCATGAGGTTGTGAACTCAAACGAAGAAGTTGTTCTGTTCATCGACGAGATTCATACGCTTGTTGGCGCCGGTAAAAGTGAAGGGGCAATGGATGCGGCAAACATTCTTAAGCCCGCGTTGGCCCGCGGAGAACTTCGGGCAATTGGTGCAACAACTTTTAATGAGTACCAAAAATATTTTGAAAAAGACAAAGCGCTCGAACGCCGTTTCCAGGTAGTACATGTGAACGAACCCGACACGCTTAGCGCCATTTCTATTCTGCGCGGTATAAAAGAACGGTACGAAAGTCATCATAAAGTACGGATAAAAGACGATGCAATTATTGCAGCGGTTGAACTTTCGCAGCGGTATATTTCCGACAGGTTTTTGCCGGATAAAGCCATTGACCTGATGGACGAGGCTGCTGCCAAACTGCGGCTCGAAATGGATTCAGTGCCTGAAGAACTCGATGAAATCGAACGCCGGGTTAAACAGCTTGAGATTGAGCGCGAGGCCATTAAACGTGAAAAGGACCAGAAAAAACTGGAACAACTTGGCGGAGAAATTTCCAATTTGAAAGAAGAGCAATCGCGGTTAAGAGCTAAATGGGAGAGCGAAAAAACAGTTATCAACAATATTCAGAAAAAGAAATCTGAAATTGAAGATTACAAGTTTGAAGCCGATGAAGCTGAACGCCAGGGATTGTACGAAAGAGTTGCCGAATTGAGGTATGGAAAAATTAAAGAAGCTGAAAAAGAAATTGAAACGCTTCAGAAGGAACTGCAGAAACTCAAAGAGGGCGAAAGCCTGATTAAAGAAGAAGTTGAAGCCGAGGACATTGCAGAAGTAGTTGCGCGCTGGACCGGGATCCCGGTTTCCAAAATGATGCAGAGCGAACGCGAAAAGCTGCTTCACATGGAAGATGAATTACATAACAGGGTAGTTGGGCAGGACGAAGCAATTGCTGCTGTTTCGGATGCTGTGCGCCGAAGCCGCGCAGGTTTGCAGGATGAAAAACGCCCGATTGGTTCGTTCATTTTTCTTGGTTCAACAGGAGTCGGAAAAACCGAACTGGCCAAAGCGCTCGCTGAATACCTGTTTGACGATGAAAATATGATAACCCGCATCGACATGTCGGAATACCAGGAAAAATTTTCGGTAACCCGCCTGATTGGAAGTCCACCTGGATATGTTGGTTACGATGAAGGCGGGCAGTTGACAGAATCTGTACGCCACAAACCATATTCGGTTGTACTGTTCGACGAAATTGAAAAAGCACATCCCGATGTATTTAATGTGTTGCTTCAGGTTTTGGATGACGGACGGCTGACCGACAACAAAGGCCGGACAGTTAATTTCAAAAACACCATAATTATTATGACTTCAAACCTGGGGTCGCATATTATTCAGGAGAGCCTGGAAAATATTAAAGATGAAAACCAGGAGGAAGTTTTGGAAGAAACGCGACTGAAACTGCTGGAATTACTGCGAAAATCAATACGCCCCGAATTTTTAAACCGTATTGATGAAACAATTGTATTTACACCGCTTTCACGAAGCGATATCAAGGAAATTGTAAGGCTGCAGTTTCACCAGGTTGTAAAACGGTTATCGGGGACCGACGTGAAAATTACAATTACTGACGATGCAATTGACTGGCTGGCCCAGGCTGGTTACGACCCGCATTTTGGTGCACGGCCTGTAAAGCGCCAACTTCAGAAATATGTGTTAAATGAATTGTCGCGGAAAATTCTTGCCGGACAGGTTGATAAAGCAAAACCTATTGAAATTGATAAAGGTGAGGATGGATTGGTTTTCAGAAACTAATAACGAAGAGCCCGGGCGAGTCCCGGGTTTTTTGTTGATTTTTTTTAGAGCATTTTCACGTATTCGGAAAGCTCCTTTTGTGCTCCGTTGAGAGCTGTCTCCACTTGGTTTAGTAATTCGGGAATCGGATCCGTGTTATCTTCTTCGGCCAGCAACTGGATTTTTTTTAGCTTGCTTCCTGATTCTTCCATCATAAAAATAAGTACCGATGATTTAGCAGTATGTGCCTCTTTTGCCAGCAAATCATTTTTATTTTCAGAAAGAAACCGGTGCATGTTGGAAACAAATTCCGGAATCTGTTTTAAAAAAATCTGAATTAAATCCTTTTTAAAACCCTCATCACCACCAGATATTTCTTCCATGTAGCTTAGGTTTACGTATTCAAAAACTTTATCCATCTTCAATATTTGGTTTGATGCGCAATTTAATTAAATTATTGAAATAC
Organism: Tangfeifania sp.; assembly: GCA_048616715.1. Classification (GTDB taxonomy): domain Bacteria; phylum Bacteroidota; class Bacteroidia; order Bacteroidales; family Prolixibacteraceae; genus Tangfeifania. The sequence goes on from JBMCIT010000065.1 coordinate 2,972, forward strand.
TGATTGAACAAAAAGATGAATTTCTTATCAGGTAAACGCTGATAAAATTCATGTGTAAGCTTTTACCTAATGCATAATTTTGTATTTAATAAATCAGTACAAGTATGAAAAGGACCGCACTTAATAACATACATAAAAAAGCAGGGGCAAAAATGGTTGAATTTGCAGGTTACGAAATGCCTGTGGAATACACCGGAATTAAAGACGAACACATGGCTGTAAGAAATGCTGCCGGCGTATTCGATGTTTCGCACATGGGCGAATTCTGGATAAAAGGCCCCAATGCACTCAATCTTGTAAAAAAGTTGTCATCGAATGATCCTACAGTATTGAAACCCGGGCAGGCACAATACACTTGTATGCCCAACGGGCGTGGAGGAATTATTGACGACATGCTGGTTTATTGTTTCGGCCCGGAAAAATACATGTTGGTTGTAAACGCCTCGAACATTGAAAAAGACTGGAGCTGGATTTCGGACCAGAATGAGTTTGAAGCTGAAATGGTAAACGACTCCGATAATATAAGTTTACTGGCAGTTCAAGGGCCCAAAGCAACCGAAATTTTACAAAAACTTACAGATATAAATCTGTCAGACATTCGGTTTTACACCTTCGTTACCGGGAAAATTGCCGGCGTTGAAGATGTAATAATTTCAGCAACAGGTTATACCGGCTCAGGTGGTTATGAGCTTTATATGCCAAACCAACATGCTGAGAAAGTATGGAATGCTGTATTTGAAGCCGGGGAAGAGTTCGGAGTAAAACCTGCCGGACTGGGGGCCCGTGATACGCTGAGGCTTGAAATGGGATTCTGCCTGTACGGAAATGATATTGACGATACTACCTCTCCAATTGAAGCGGGGTTAAGCTGGATTACCAAATTTAACAATGGCCGCCAGTTTATCGACCGCGATTATCTGATGATGCAAAAAACTGAAGGAATTACCCGCAAATTGAGAGGTTTTGTGCTGAAGGAAAAAGGAATTCCACGCCAGGGTTACGAACTTGTTAATTCCGAAGGCACGGTAATCGGAAATGTAACTTCCGGAAGCCTTTCACCTGTTTTAAATAAAGGAATTGGCCTGGGGTACGTGGCAAAGGAATATTCTGCTTTTGGTACACCCGTGTGGGTGAAAATCAGAAATAAAAACATTGCTGCCGAAATTGTCAAGCTGCCTTTTATTTAACCTGGTTTTGTTATTTTAACCAATTGTTTTGTTATCCTTCTTTCAAATAAAAAGGTAACAGGTTTTTATTTAAATGCTGTTTAAATAATTAGTGCCTGAACTTTTTTGGCATAAAATGGGGTTTCTTTTTCAGAATCGCATAAATTTGTACATTAAAATTATAGTTTGACAAATTTTTCACATTACAGAAATCAAAATGACAAACGATGTTTTTTTGCAGGTTGTTTGTTAATGTTTTAGAACTCAATTTTTTAAGTAATATATTGATTTTTCTCATCTGCAGAATACGAATGAATCACGAACTTTGAAAAACTGTGTTCTGCAAAAAGGATGATTTTATTAATTCACCTAAAAACAGTTTAACGTATGAAGAAACACAATTTTTACGCCGGGCCTTCGATTTTGCCCGAGTTTACAAAAGAGAAAACCGCTGAAGCAGCCATGAATTTTGCTGGTACAGGTTTGTCGGTAATGGAAGTTTCGCACCGCAGCAAAGAGTTTGTAGCCATTATGGACCAGGCTCAATCGCTTGTTAAAGAACTGCTGCATGTTCCGGAGGGGTACTCGGTACTTTTCCTTCAGGGAGGGGCAAGCACCCAGTTTTTAATGGTGCCTTATAATTTAATGAATAAAAAATCGGCCTACCTGAATACCGGTTCTTGGTCTTCAAAAGCCATTAAAGAAGCAAAGTTGTTTGGCGAGGTTGTGGAAGTGGCTTCTTCCAAAGATGCCAATTTCAATTACCTGCCCAAAGACTATGATGTGCCGGCAGATGCCGATTATTTTCATATTACCACCAATAATACCATTTACGGGACTGAAATTTTAAAAGACCCGGACGCAGATGTGCCATTGGTTGCCGACATGTCGTCCGATATTTTCAGCCGTCCGGTTGATGTTGCAAAATACAACGTAATTTATGCCGGTGCCCAAAAGAATCTCGGGCCTTCGGGTGCAACACTTGTAATTGTAAAAAATGAAGCACTCGGCAAAGTAAGTCGCCCGATTCCTACCATGCTGAATTACCAAACGCATATCGACAAGGGATCCATGTTTAATACTCCGGCTACCCTTCCCGTGTTTGCCTGTCTGCAAACATTAATCTGGCTGAAAGAAAAAGGCGGGGTAGAGGCCATGGAAAAAATCAACATCGAAAAAGCAACCCTGCTTTACGATGAGCTCGAACGCAATAAACTGTTTGTACCCACAGTGTCTAACCCCGATGATCGTTCAAGAATGAACGTGACCTTTGTAATGTCACCTGAATATACTGAACTGGAAAAGGATTTCATGGAATTTGCCACCCAAAAGGGAATGGTTGGAATAAAAGGCCACCGTTCAGTGGGAGGATTCAGGGCTTCAATCTACAATGCTATGCCTTACGAAAGTGTAAAAGCATTGGTTGAAGTCATGCAGGACTTTGAAAAAATAAATAGTTAAATGCAGGGGGTAACCCCTGCTTTTTTTTGCGATTCTTAAAAAATTGAGTGAGATGAAAAAAATTTTAGTTGCTACTGCAAAGCCTTTTGCACCTGCTGCAATTAAAAAAATAACCAAAATTTTTAATAAAGCAGGTTCCGGTTACGAACTGGAATTATTGGAAAATTATACCGACAAGAATGAATTTCTGGAAAAAGTGGCTAATGTCAATGCGCTAATTGTCCGCAGCGACAAAGTTGATCAGGAAGTATTCGGTGCAGCCAAAAAACTGGAAATAGTTGTAAGGGGCGGTGCCGGATATGATAATGTAGATCTGGAAGCAGCCACAAAAAATGGAGTGGTTGTGATGAATACACCCGGTCAGAATTCAAATGCCGTTGCCGAACTTGCCATCGGGCTGGCCATTTTCGGGCTGCGCCAAAAATTCAGCGGAAAACCCGGCGGCGAATTACGTGGCCGCACCCTCGGATTGCACGGCTTTGGTTATGTGGCCCGGAATGTTTTTCGCATTGCCCGCGCCTTTGGAATGAAGGTTATTGTGTTTACCCGTTACAGCAAAGGTGATGCTGCTGCCATCGGCTTAAAAGTGACAGAATCGCTGGAGCAATTATATGAAAAAAGCGACATTGTTTCCATTCATGTTCCCGCCCGCGGAGAGCATATTAAATCTGTAAGTTACGATGTGCTGAAATATTTGAAAAATGATGCAGTGATTGTAAATACAGCCCGTAAAGAAGTTGTAAACGAACCCGATTTAATTCGAATTATGGAAGAAAAACCGGGTATCAGATATTTGTCGGATATCAGGCCCGTTTCGGAAGATGTATTTGCCGAAAAATTTCCGGACCGGTACTTCTTTACACCTAAAAAAGCAGGGGCCCAAACCGTGGAGGCCAATATAAATGCCGGTGTTGCGGCAGCTGAGCAAATTGTGGAATTTTTTGAAAAAGGGGATACTACATTTCAGGTGAATAAATAGACAATTATGGCAACGATAAAACCATTCAGGGGACTTCGCCCCCCGCAGGAAATTGTTGAAGAACTGGCCTGCCTGCCTTACGATGTAATGAATTCGGAGGAAGCGGCTGAAATGGCTCAGGGGAAAGAGAAATCTCTGCTACGCATAACCAGGGCCGAAATTGAATTGCCTGAAGTAGAAGATATCCATTCGGAAAAGGTGTATAAAAAAGCAAAGGAAAATTTCAGGATGTTTCAGGAAAAAGGTTGGCTGGTGCCGGATGGTGAACCAAAATATTACATCTACGCCCAGACAATGAACGGGAAAACCCAGTATGGAATTGTGGGCGTTGCTGCCTGCGCCGATTACCAAAACGGTATCATCAAAAAACATGAACTTACCCGGCCCGAAAAAGAGGAGGACCGGATGGTGCTGACCCGTTATCTGGATGCCAACATCGAGCCGGTGTTTTTTGCCTACAAAGCGGTGCCTGAAATCGATGAAATTGTAAACGGCATTGTAGACAACAATAAACCCGTTTACGATTTTACTGCTGAAGATGGCTTTGGTCACCATTTCTGGGTGGTTAACGATGCTGAAAAAAACAGGCGTATCGAGCAGCTTTTTACCACAAAAGTTCCGTTTACTTATGTGGCCGACGGGCACCACCG
>JBMCIT010000066.1:0-7202 GCA_048616715.1 Tangfeifania sp.
TTAGGAGATAGTTGCTGAAAATATTGGGAAAAATTTGGAAGACCGGACAAAAAGCCGTAAATTAGTGGACAATTTTCCACTTTATGGCAAAAGAAAAAAAATATAAAACCCAGTTAAAAGGAGCTACAAGAGTTACCGAACCGGCAGTAGTTTTAAGTTACAATGATTCAGAAAAAACAATAACTGCTCACTCAATATTAGGAGTAAATCCAGGTGCATTTTCAGAGCCTCTAAGCCGTGTAGATTCTTTCAGGGAGGGGCTCTCCAAAAAATCATTCGAAAACCTGAAAGAGGTAACCGGGTTAGACAGCAACACACTTGCTGTGGCAATGGGCGTCTCTTCAAAAACCATTCAGCGAAAGCAGATTTTCGATGTTATTCAGTCTGAAAAAATGTACGAACTTGCTGATTTATATGCCACCGGAATCTCTTATTTTGGAGAGGAAGGATTCAGGCGCTGGATGAACAGGCCGCTGTTCAGCATTGGAAACCGCAAGCCAATTGAGCTCATAGATGTGAATGAAGGGATTATTTTGCTGAAAGCAGAAATTTCGCGGTTGCAACATGGTATTGCAATATGAATATTTTCAGGATTGCACGAACAGAGTTTTGCGACACCAGCGGCGAAGGAGCAAAACTTTACGGTGGTCGCTGGAACTTCCCGGGTATTCCTGTTATATATGGCAGCGCTTCCATTTCGTCTGCTTTGCTTGAAAGATTGACCATCGACCCCGAACTTTTTTCTTCGGAACGTTATGTTTTGTACAGCATCATGGAATTTGACTGCCCCAACCGGTTTGTCAAAAATATTGCAGCAGAAGAATTGCCCGAAGACTGGGATTCAATTCCTTTTATAAAAACCACCCAGCAATTTGGCACAGAATTAATTAAATCAGGCCTTGCTTGTTTTGCCGTGCCTTCGGTAGTCGATAAAACTTCGATGAATTACGTTATAAACCCTGCTTCAAAAAACTTTAGTAAAATTACGTGGAAGATCTATTCGCTGGAACTCGATAAACGAATTGTGAGATAGCCTGAATCCGGGCACCAACTATTTATCCGGAATTTCCTTCACCCGTGCAATCGCCTCCAGGTAAGCAGTTACAGGGTACATTTTTTCGTGGTACCACAACGATGCAAAGTAGAGGCCGATGGGAGCGGGTTTGAATCCATTTTCCTGATAAAATTTATCGAGCCATGCAAGGCCTTTCTCACAAGCTTTCATATTTTCCGGCGAGGCAAGCGCCGAAACTGAAAGGGCGGTTTCTTCCATTGTTCCCGGAACAGATTTGTCTCCTCCCCAACTCCCGTCGTTATTCTGAACAAAAATCAGGAATTGATTTCCTTTTTCTATCATTTCCTTTAAACGGATTTTATTTTTTTCTGAAAGCCAGTTGTGAGTATATGCATCGTTCAAATAAGCAACCACTCTGGCTGTTCCGTAAACAGGGTTTTGATGATTCGGAGCTAACTGATTTCCGAACCAAAGCGGCAGCCAACTGCCATTTTCATTTTGATGTTTATCAAGATATTCCAATGCTCTTTGGAACATCTTTTCCATTTTTTTATGCTGATTGGGAGACAATTCTTCCGAATAAACCTCTTTTACAGAAGAGACTGCCAACAAACAGTGGCCGGTTAAATCGGAGCAACTCTGATCGAAGGGCAGTTTGCCCCAACCTTTTGAAAAGGTAGGAAACCCGCCGTCGTTATTCTGAAGTTTTGAAAGCCATTTTATGGCAGCCAGCACTTCTTTCTTAACCATTTCTTTGGGCTGAAGTTTTAAAAGTGCGAGAATTGCTCCCGGCGTATCATCTCCGTCGGGCACTGAGCCGGCGTAATTTGTCCAGCCCCAGCCACCCGGCCGGGTTCCGTTAAATGGATGTGTTTTTTCATTCTGAATCAATTTGAAATGATCGGCAATTTTATCCTGCTGGTCGGTGGTTAAAAAACCTGGTAAACCGGAGCGGTAGGCTTTTACTGAAAGTGAAGTTACCCAGGTGGATAAATCCACATCGATGGGCCAGCTTCCATCCTTGCGCTGGGTCCTTTTTAAAAACTGAATTCCTTTTTTTACCACTTCAGTATCGCCATACCCTGAATTCAATAAGCTCAGCGCCACAAAAGCGGTTAACGGAACCGCTTCAAGATAGCCGCCGCTTTCAGGCAACATACGGTGCAAAATTTTCATTGCCCGGCCAATGGAAATCTTCCGGACAATTCGCCAGAACAAGTTTGATTTTTTCTTCTTGAAAATTACGATTCCAACTGCTACAAGGGCGGGAATGGCATAACTAACCACGCTCAGATTGAGAAACCGGTAGAAACGCCGTGGCAGCAACGATAATTCAAAAGGGAGTTGCGGAATGTGTTTAAATGCATCGGGGCCGGGAACACCGCACAGCCCGCACATGGCAAGGATGGGCACTGAAAATGTATAATCATTCTGATAATGTTCCAAAATGTAGTCTGCCACCTGCGGCGAATTCACATCGATTTTGAAACTGCCGAGGTATTTCGAAATGTTTTTTTGTGTTTCACGAACAGATTTATTTCTTTTTGCATACAGATTCAGGGCGGCATAAACCAACAGGCTGGTACTTACATTTCCCGGGCTTTCGGGGGTGTCGCCGTAACTGCCGTCGCTGTTAATATTTTGCTGCAGCCAATGAATTCCGTTTTTTATTTGCCCGGCATTTTTCTTCGGATTGTCAAAATGCAGGGCTGCCACTGCAACAGCTACTCCAAGCGCGCTCGAGGAAAGTCTCCCTTCCCAGAATCCTTCAGGTTTTAATTCCCCGGCCACATATCTTCCAACCTCTTTAAACCTGTTGTTTATGTTGTAATGCCCTGTTTTCATGAAAGTGTTCCCAAAATTAACAATCCGTAAAAAGTGTATTCCAAATCTTTTACTTCATCGCCGTTGCCAGCCAAAAAAGCGCCTGAATCATAGTTTTGCTGAACCAGTTCCAGTGCATCCGGAGCCACCACCCGTAATTCTGTTCCGGCTTTTTTCAACACAAAAAGCGCCACTGCCGTCGACAGTAAATCGGCACTTTCCGCATCTTTAAATGCCTTAAATCCCATTCCTTCTTCATAATATTTAAAAAGCTGCTGTACATCTTCTTCAACATCGGCCCCAACAATATGGCGTGCCAGCAACCAGGCTGCCCTGAAACTACAGGGCACATCTTCAGAAATCCGGTGCCTTCGCAAAACAATTTTCAAAATAAAATAGATAAATTTCTGCTTTTTATAAATCGCATCAAAACTCAGCAAAAAAAGAAAAGCGCGGTATGCCAGATTCATCTTCCATCCTGAATAAATAAAAGTTTTGAGAAATGAAAATGCAGTTGGTTTGCGGAAATTATTTTCATTGAGTGCCAGCCGGATCAAAAGCAGCGCATGCTTATCTATTACCTGATTATTTGCCACATACAACTCACCCGTATATTCTCTCAGGTTGTTTTGCAGGTGCTCCATATTGAGCGCCCTGGAGAGCCAGGCGCCAAACAGTGAATAATACAAATCAGGATTCCCGCCGCGGTTAACAAACGCACCGGATGTGTGTTGCTGCGATTTTATAAAGATTTTTACCTCTTCCCTGCTGTTTTCTTCAAGCAATAAATAACCCTTTCTGACATCATGGATAAAGTCCCCGTAAATTGGCCGATGTAGCTTTTTTGTGTTCACTTTTACGATTTAAAAACTTTTCCCATCAAACCAAACAAGCTTAACCTGAGTTTCAGGTTTTCCAGCTTTTCGAGCTCGGCATGGCATTTTTTAATATATTCAGCCAGGTATTTTTCCGCCTTGTTTTCAATGGTAAACTGCTGAAAATAATTTTCGAGCACATCCATTTTTCCGGGCTGTAAAATTTCGGCAAACGAAGGCGATTCGCCATTCATATCGCGGTTTAAAAGTGCAAGCAGGAACGGAAAATCAAACGCATGTTTCAGGTCATTGTCTTCCCGGAACTCGTTTAAATCATCGCGGATTTGATAGGCAATTCCAAATAATTCAGAGAAACGTTCCAGGTGGTTTTTATCTTTTTCAGGAGCTCCTCCGGCAATTGCTCCAATTAACAGGGCTACCTTTACTGCTTCGCCGGTTTTTTGCTCAAAAATTTTCAGCACCTCCCCCACCGATTTTTGCTTCAGGTTTTGGGCAAGCAAAATATCGGCTCCCTGCCCTACTGAAAGTGTGATGTGCGAACCTGCAACTATTTTCAGGCATTCAGCTTTAACATCTGCATTGCAGGCTAAATTTGCCAGCATTCCATATCCCTTCCCGATTAAATAATCGCCGGTATTTATAGCCAGCGGAACTCCGTCGCTTTTGTGCAGTGCAGGCTGGTTATACCGGAAATCTTCATCATCTTCAATATCATCGTGAATCAGCGAAGCTTTATGAAAACATTCGATAATTACTGCCAGCGCCGACTGAATTTCTTCTGAAATATTTTCGGCGTAAGACTGATATGCCAAAACTGAAAGCAGCGGCCTCATTCGCTGTCCGCCCAGTGCCATGGTTCGCAATGCCAGTTTTTCCGTTTTACTTTCCTGCGGGAAATATGCTTTCAGACTTTCTTCTGTAAAATAACTTTTGGCCTGATTTTTCAGCAAAGAAACTGAAAGTGGCTGCAATTCATTTGCCTGCTTAAACTGTTCCATTTCAGAAAACAGCCAGTCGTAATCGAGCGAAGTATTTTCACATCCATCATACAGCAACGGAATGCCAATTGCCGGAACTGCTGCATTTGTGACCGGTTCGAAGGAATTCTGAAGAACAGGCATGCAACTCACGCCAACCACTGCATCGATTGAACCTTCTTCCACCAGGCCAATTGCCACGGTTGTTCCTTCGGCTACCAGTGTGGAATACCCCAGTTTTTCAGCTTTTTCAAGAATGTGATCCAACTGACAGTTTTTACAGCCGGCACAAATCAGGCCCAAATCATCGAAAACACCCTGACAATGATTGCTGTTTTTCAGGCATTGCGGCAATAAAAGCAATCTCCGGTGAAAAGGTGTGGCAGCCACTACTTCGCGCCAAATTTCATTGCCCATTAAAACCATGGTGAAATCAAGGAACTCAGCTTTTTCGCCGAGTTTTTCGAGCAGTTTTTTGGAAAGTCTTTCAAGCGTCCCCATGTCAGAAGGGGGCACGATTTTATTTTCGGCTACGAACAAAGCAACCTCATTCCGTAATTTTTCACGGATTTTTTTCTCCTGAGGGACCTTCAATATTCGTTTTGTTTCAACCATATTTATCCGTATGCTCCAAGCCCGAAAAAAGCGTGTTTTTTTGCAAACCGGTAAACCCAGCCCTTTTCAGGGACGGGTGTGCCCGAGCCATGACTGGGAACGTTTGGCATTGCCCTTAAACGTTCGGCTTCGTTTCCCCTGCCCGAAGTATCTTCGGCATTGAACCTTTCGGTAAATTCAACCAGCCACTGCGGGTCTTCCATTAAAATACACCCCGAAGTTTTTTCGGGGATCTCTTTTTTTAATGCATCCAGAAATTCAGAATTCCGGTACGTTTCTGCCAATGACTTTCCATTTACCTTATCAGCAGCAAACTGGATGACCGGGCACGGCTCAATGTAACCGGCTGCATTGATGTGATGGCTCAAACCGGTGGCTGCCGGGCACAAACCGTTTCCATCTTCATCCCAGTAAGCATCGATAATCGCTATGTTATATTCCGAACGTGCATCTACCATAAACTGACGTAACGTTTGAATTTCTTCTTTGTTTAAAGCCAGTTCAACAGAAGGGTCGCCACCTGCCGGACGATAAATGTAGTACCACAAATAAGCGACGCCTTTATCAATCAGGGAATTTATAAACCCGGGCGACATTGCCAGGTCGAGGTTCGATTTACAAACACTCATGGCAACTCCGGTGATCAATCCTGCGCCGGTTGCATTTTCAACGGCTTCGGTCGTTCGGCGGTAAACATCTTTTCCCCGGCGCCGGATATCGGCCACTTCCTCATCGCCTTCAAAACTGATAAGCGGAGTTACATTGGCTAACTTCCGCAGTTCCTCTGCAACTTCAGGTGTTAGCAATGTTCCGTTTGTGAAAAGCTGAAAATAACAATCGGGATGCTTTTTAAAAACCTCAAAAAGTGGTTTGTACATCAGCGGTTCGCCGCCTAAAATTCCAAAAAAATAAGAACCCTGCGCTTTGGTTTCGGTAATTATCTGGTTCAGCATCTCAGGCGACATCCGTGCATTTTTCTTTTTACCGGTTACCCAGCATCCCTGGCAGTTCAGGTTGCAGTCGTCGGTTACCGAAATAAAATGAAAAGCCGGAAAGAATTCCCCGTTCTTCAGCCGTTTTTTATACCGGTTGATACTGCGAATGCCTTTCAGCCCCATGTTGTATACAAATTTGTACAGGCATTTCCTGTCGGTATTTAAAAGTATTCGCTTAATCATTTCCCTTCTTTTTATCCATTGTGAATTTGAATTCCGCAATGGCTTTTTTACGTTCTTCTTCAGCCTGCTGAACGACTCCCTGCCGGAAAATAGTGCGACGGTTTTGGTTGCGTTGATTTAAAGTAGTCAGCAAACTTCCTTTGTCGATTGTCATTTTTTTCTCTCCGGGTTCAGCTCCGGCCAGCACCGTGTTTTCATCGAGCCGCGGAAACATAATTGCCTCAGTGGGGCAGGTTCGTCCGCAGGCCGGGCATTTGTCTTTGCATGCCAGCGGGTCGACTACTTTCAGGCTTTTTTTGTTGTAGCTGTAAACGCCAAACAAACAAAAACGGGCGCATTTTCCGCACAAATTACAGCGTGATTCATCGATGACCGGAAACCAGGCCGGCACATCCAAATCAGATGCCTGAACCTGGTAGCGGGCCTCTCCTTTCGGAATTTGAAAATCCGTTTCCAAATCTGAAAAAATCTGAGAAGCTGACAATTCCTTAAAATTCAGCACTTCAAAATCGCCAAATTCAATTCCCGACTGGCGAAACATATTTTTAATGGCCCGCGGATAGCAGGCTACAATTATTTTCCGCTCAAAATTTTTCCCAATCGCGTTTAAAACATCCTTCTCATTCACTGTCAACGCGCACAAATCCTGAAGTTCGAACACATCGGCATCAAACTTTTTCAATCCTTCGGCCAACTCATCGAGTTTTTCAGCAGAAATAACTTTTGCGTTGCACCGGCAAAAAAGAATGCAGGATTT
>JBMCIT010000067.1:0-7190 GCA_048616715.1 Tangfeifania sp.
CTCCGTTATGCGGAGAGAGGGGGATTCGAACCCCCGATACCGTTTTGCGGTATTCACGCTTTCCAGGCGTGCCAGTTCAGCCACTCCTGCACCTCTCCTTTTTCCGGCATGCCTATTAGAGGGCTGCAAAATAATAAAAAAATATGAAAAAGAAATAAAGCTATCCACTTATTTCCCCACACAGGTTCTTATTGAGATACATTTTAATTTCGTTGTTTGAAAGCTGCTGCCCCAATAAAAACATAAGTTTTGTAATGGCAGCTTCGGTTGTCATATCTTTTCCTGAAATTACGCCTGCTTTCAGTAATTCTAAACTTGTTTCGTATTGCCCCATTACAACCTGTCCTCCTTCGCACTGGGTAACATTTAGAATAAAAATCTCTTTTTTTATGGCCTTTTTTAAACAATTAATCAGCCAATTTGTGGTAGGAACATTTCCTGAACCGAAAGTTTCCAGGACCACGCCCCTTAATCCCGGAATATTCAGTATGGAATTAAAAACTTTTTGATTGATTCCGGGAAATATTTTCAGGATGGCTACATTGTCGTCGAACTGGGTATTTACTTTTAAAATTCCTTCGTTTTCAGGGTAATGGATAAATTCTTTTCTGAACCTGATATCGATGCCGGCCACTGCCAGTTCAGGGTAATTGACTGAACGGAAAGCACTGAACTGATCGGCATCGCGTTTTACAGCCCTGTTACCCCTGAAAAGTTTAAAATCGAAATAGATACAAACTTCGGGTACCATGCTTTTCCCGTTTGACTTGGCCGCTGCTATCTCCACCGATGTTATCAGGTTTTCCTTTCCGTCAGTTCGTAATGTGCCAATGGGCAGTTGCGACCCGGTAAGAATAATCGGTTTGTTCAGATTTTCGAACATATAGCTCAATGCAGAAGCTGTATAAGCCATTGTGTCGGTTCCGTGCAACACTACAAATCCATCGAATTTGGTGTAATTTTTCTGAATTGTTCGGGCAATTTTCACCCAGTTGCGCGGATTCATGTTCGATGAATCGAGTGGCGGCCGGAATGTAATGGTTTTAATAGTGTAATTGAACTTATTCAGTTCCGGAATTTCTTCTTTGATTTGATCGAACTGAACCGGCCCAAGGGTGCCTGTGTGCGGGCGGTGCACCATACCGATTGTTCCTCCGGTATAGATTATGAGAATGGATGTTTTTTTATCGCTGGAAATTGCCATAGGCTCCGTTAAGTTTTAACGGTGCAATTTATCAAATTCCGAACAATTGGCGCGCATTTGCAGAAGTTATTTCTGCTACTTCTTCAACAGAAATATCATAAATTTCAGCTACTTTTTGAGCCACAAAAGCCAGGTAAGCACTTTCGTTTCTCCGGCCTCTTTTCGGAACCGGAGCCAGGTAGGGAGAATCCGTTTCGAGCACCAGGCTGTTAGCGTTAACTGATTTTATTACCTCATCCAGTTTACTGTTTTTAAAGGTAACCACGCCGCCTATTCCCATATAAAAACCAACATCGGTCACTTTTTGTGCTTCCTCAACACTTCCGTTGAAACAGTGAAAAATACCTTTCAGGTTTCCGTTCTGTTCTTCTTTAACAATAGCATGTACTTCTTCGAATGAATTTCTGACATGAATAACAATGGGAAGATCATGCGATTTGGCCAGTTTTATCTGGTATCTGAAAGCTTCCTGCTGTTCTTTAACGAATTTCTGCTCCCAGTAAAGATCGATCCCGATTTCGCCAATGCCATAAAACTTATGTTTCTGAAGCCAGTATTCTACCGCTTCAAGTTCTTCTTTGTAATCGTCGGAAACAGAAGTGGGGTGCAGGCCCATTAAAGGATAGCACAAATGCGGATAAGAATCGCTCAGGTCGAGCAATCGCTTAACTGAGCCCGAATCGATATTCGGAAGTATAATTTTTTTCACATCATTGTCGTATGCACGTTGCATCACTTCGTCAATGTCGTGATTAAAATCTTCTGAATAAATATGCGAATGTGTATCAATTAACATGTTGAAAAATCCAAATTTCGACAAATGTATAAAAGTGTTTTATCCTAAAGTTAAATTCAACTTTACCAATAGATTAAATTTAACACAGTTATAAGGACAAAACACTTTTATAGGGAAATATGAATTTTGCAAATTAAACGACTCCCTGCGCCAGCATGGCATCGGCAACCTTAACAAAACCGCCGATGTTGGCGCCTTTTACATAGTCGACTTTCGAACCGTTTTCACCATAACTTACACACCTGGCATGAATATCTCTCATAATCACCTTCAAACGGGCATCCACCTCTTCGCGCGGCCAACTAATACGCATACTGTTTTGCGACATTTCGAGCCCTGACACTGCCACCCCTCCGGCATTTACTGCTTTCCCGGGAGCATAATCGATATTTTCAGTAAGATAAAAAGCAGCATCAGCTGTACATCCCATATTCGATGCTTCAGCCACCAGATAACATCCGTTCTTAACCAGTTCTTTTGCATCAGTTAGATTCAGTTCATTTTCAGTAGCGCACGGAATTGCAACATTCACGGGCACTTCCCACGGGGTCCTGCCGGGGAAAAATTTGACTCCAAACTCTTCGGCATAAGGTTCTACCACATCGTTATTGGAAGCCCGCAGTTCGAGCAGGTATTCCAGTTTATCGCCTGTAACTCCCTGCAGATCGTAAATGTAACCGTCAGGACCGGAGATGGTAACTACTTTACCACCCAGTTCGTTCACTTTTGTAATGGCGCCCCAGGCAACATTTCCAAACCCGGAAACTCCCACCATCTGGCCTTCGATATCTTTTCCGATGCGGTTTAACATGTGCTGTGCAAAATAAACAGCACCAAATCCGGTAGCTTCCGGGCGAATAAGGCTACCACCCCAGCTTATACCTTTTCCGGTTAAAACTCCGGTAAATTCATTTCGGAGGCGCTTGTATTGCCCGAAGAGGTAACCTATTTCACGGCCGCCAACTCCAATATCGCCGGCAGGCACATCGGTATTCGGCCCAATGTGGCGATACAATTCAGTCATAAACGACTGGCAGAAACGCATGATTTCCCCATCCGATTTTCCTTTCGGGCTGAAATCCGATCCGCCTTTTCCACCGCCCATAGGCAGGGTGGTTAAACTGTTTTTAAAGGTTTGCTCAAAACCCAGAAATTTCAGAATACTTAATGTAACACTGGCATGAAACCGTAATCCACCTTTGTAAGGGCCGAGTGCAGAATTAAATTCAACACGGTAACCGCGGTTTACCTGTACTTCGTTCCGGTCGTCGACCCATGGCACCCGAAACATAATTACCCGTTCGGGCTCTACCATGCGTTCCAGAATATTGGCACGCTGGTAACGGGGGTTTTGCTTATAGAAATCCCAAACCGAACCAATTACTTCTTCTACTGCCTGGTGAAATTCTTTTTCTCCCGGTGTCCTGTCCTGCAGGTGGGAAATGAACTCATTTATATTTGTTTTCATTATTATGAATGGTTTAAAATAAAGGGGTAAAGTTAGATATCTTCCTTATTAAAAAATACAGTTTATACCACATTCATCAAAAAAAAACAACACTGATTATTAATAAATTACAGCCGCCAAAAAGATGTTAAAAAACAGCACCTGACAATCGTCAGGATTTTGGGAGCAAACAAAAAGCCCTCCCGGCAACGGGAAGGCTTCGATAAGATTTAAAACGAGCGTTATATTTTTACATCATTCCGCCCATTCCGCCCATTCCGGGGCCTCCGGCTGGCGGGGCTGGCGGATTTTCTTCTTTCTCTTCCACAATCACAGCTTCGGTAGTTAAGAACATACCGGCAATTGAAGAAGCATTTTCAAGCGCAATGCGGGCCACTTTTACAGGGTCGATGACACCGGCTTCGTAAAGATCCTGGTATTCATCGGTACGTGCGTTGTAACCAAAATCATTTTTACCTTCGCGTACTTTCTGTACCACAACAGCGCCTTCTTTACCAGCGTTGATGACAATCTGGCGCAGCGGCTCTTCGATGGCACGTTTAACGATATCGACACCTGTTTGTTCGTCTTCGTTATCGCCCTGAATATCGCCCAATGCATCGATGGCGCGCAGGTAAGCAACACCTCCACCGGGCACGATTCCTTCTTCCACAGCAGCACGGGTTGCACTCAATGCATCGTCAACACGGTCTTTTTTCTCTTTCATTTCAACTTCTGAAGCTGCACCCACATAAATTACTGCAACACCACCGGCCAGTTTAGCCAAACGTTCCTGCAGTTTTTCCTTGTCGTAATCAGAAGTAGTGGTTTCAATCTGTTTTTTGATTTGTGAAACGCGGGCTTTGATAGCTTCCGGGTCGCCTGAACCGTTAACAATGGTAGTATTTTCTTTGTCAACAGTAATTTTTTCAGCTTCGCCAAGCATATCCAAAGTTGTCTGCTCCAGCTTCATACCTTTTTCTTCGGTAATTACTGTTCCGCCGGTCAGCACTGCAATGTCCTCCAGCATTTCCTTACGACGGTCGCCAAAGCCAGGAGCTTTAACAGCACATACTTTCAACGAACCACGCAAACGGTTAACAACCAGCGTAGCCAGTGCTTCACCATCCACATCTTCAGAAATAATCATTAGCGGGCGGCCACTTTGTGCAGTTGCTTCAAGTACAGGAAGCAAGTCCTTCATGGTGCTGATCTTCTTGTCGTGGATCAGGATGTAAGGATTTTCGAGATCGGCTTCCATTTTTTCGGCGTCGGTTACGAAATAAGGAGAAATGTATCCACGGTCGAACTGCATACCTTCCACTACATCAACGTAAGTGTCGGTACCTTTCGCTTCTTCGATGGTAATAACACCTTCTTTGTGAACTTTCTTCATGGCTTCAGCAATCAACGCACCGATTGTGTCGTCGTTGTTTGCAGAAACTTTTGCAACCGATTCAATTTTTTTGTAGTCGTCGCCAATGGTATGTGCCTGGTCAGCCAGACTTTTTACAACTCTTAAAACTGCTTTGTCGATACCACGCTTCAAATCCATCGGGTTGGCGCCGGCAGCTACGTTTTTCAGGCCAACAGTAATAATTGACTGCGCCAAAACAGTTGCGGTGGTTGTTCCGTCACCGGCATCGTCGCCTGTTTTCGAAGCCACTTCTTTTACCATTTGTGCACCGAGGTTTTCGTAAGCATCCGGAAGTTCAATTTCCTTGGCTACGGTCACGCCGTCTTTGGTCATTTGAGGTGCACCAAATTTTTTCTCGATTACTACGTTTCGTCCTTTCGGGCCCAGTGTTACCCTAACGGCGTTGGCCAACTGGTCAACTCCTGATTTGAGTCTGTCACGGGCTTCAATGTCGAATTTAATTTCTTTTGCCATTTTATTTTCTTTTTTTGAATTTGTTTGATTAAGCAATGTACAAAACGTCGGTTTGTGACATCAGCAAATAATCTTTACCATCGATATGCAATTCGGTTCCTGAATATTTGCCATAAAAAACAACATCACCTACTTTTATTTCCATAGGTTCGTCTTTTTTGTCAGCACCGACTAAAACTACAGTTCCTTCCTGTGGTTTTTCTTTTGCTGAATCCGGGATAATGATCCCGCTTTGTGTTTTTTCTTCGGCTTCCCTTGGTTCAACAAGGATTTTTCCAGCCAGAATTTTACCTTTTAGTTCTGCCATTGTTCTGTTTTTTTATTATTAAACATTTTTTTCAAAAATCGACACACTTCAATATCACATTTTATGCCAATTGCACTGAAAATCCTTTTAGCAGCGGAAAGTGGACAAAATTGCATTAGAGGCTAAGTCAAGTCAGCGGGCAAAACCTACAACACACTGAGGTACAGCGTAAAAATACAAATGACATTATTTCTGACAGGCTGGCAGTAAACAAGAGCATGTAAATTATTCGAAACGGTAATCGGGAATATTGCGGAAGCCACGCAGGAAGTCGGCGGTTTTCATCCGCTTCTTCCCCGATAGCTGGAGGTCGGTAATTTCGAGCCAGCCATTTTTGCAGGCTACATTCAGGTAGTTTTCATCGTCGGAGTCGATGGTTCCGGGGCTGGCAGTTTCTTCTGAAATGACAGGTTGTGCAAAAAATATTTTACAGGGAAGGGTACGTCCGTTTTCTTTATGTACCAGGTTTGCCCAGGCAGCAGGATGTGGCGATAAACCGCGAATCAAATTCCGCACAGTTTCCACATCTTTTTTCCAGTCAATTTTGCAGTCTTCTTTAAAAATTTTAGGCGCTGCTTTTATCTCCTCATCTGAAACCAGTTCAGATTGCGGAATGGGTTTTACTTTTCCTTTTGCCAGGGCATCCACGGTTTGAAGTACCAGTTTGGCGCCAACATCCATTAAGCGATCATGAATATCGCCTACCGTGTCGTTAGGGCCAATTTCAATTTGCTTGCGAAACAAAATTTTACCGGTATCAATTTTTTGATCGAGCAAAAAGGTAGTTACACCGGTTTTGATCTCGCCGTTAATAATGGCCCAGTTTAAAGGAGCAGCGCCCCGGTACTGCGGCAACAGCGAACCATGAAGATTGAAGGTCCCGAGCGGGGGCATGTCCCACACAATTTCAGGAAGCATGCGGAAAGCCACCACCACCTGCAAATCAGGCCGCATAGCCCGTAATGCTTCAATAAAATCGGGATTTTTCAATTTTTCGGGTTGCAGGATCCGGAGATCATTTTGCAAAGCATATTTTTTCACGGCCGATTCAGTGAGTTTTTTACCCCTGCCGGCAGGTTTATCGGGAGCAGTTATTACCCCCACCACATTGTAACCGCCTTCAACCAGTGCTTTTAAACTGGCAACAGCAAAATCCGGGGTCCCCATAAAAACGATGCGAAGTTCTTTCCCTGTCATCGGTCAAAATTTTCAGCAAAAATAATCATTCAGTTAAATTATCAGACTTTTTTGCAGGTTAAACATATATTAACAAGGAAGTTCTGTGTTTCAAGGGGTATTAATCCTGAAAAAATGTAACCTGTTTTTATTTTAAACGGGTATTACCTTTTTGTGCTTTTGGCCAGTACGGACAATGGCGGCAACCGTTGGCACAGCAGAATCCACGGCGGGTAAGGAAACCGGCTGTCATTACACGGTAACCATTTTCCATGTAAAAATCGCGGCCTTCCACCAGGCCGTCGTCAAAGGAAATATTGTCGTCGAAATAATTATCATCGTAACCCATAATCCGCCATAATCAAAAAA
>JBMCIT010000068.1:0-7174 GCA_048616715.1 Tangfeifania sp.
TTAATCGACATAGTCAATCTCCTCAAAATCTTTTAATACATCCATCGAATCCGTTTTAATTAAATCCGATTCTATTTTTAATTTTTTTTCTAAAATCGCACGTTTTTGAATTCGATTGTAATAATTAATTGCGTCGTTGATATACCTGTTTCTCGGTTTTTTGATTTTTGAAAGGATTTCTTCAGTCTCTCCAAAAATCGAATCGTCAATTTTCAATGATACTGTTTTCATGATTCATGTTTTTAATATCATAAAAGTATATCTTTTCAGTATATCAAGCAAGTGTTTTTGAATTTCTTTTCAATATGTGGCATAACCTGAAATTAGACAGGCGTATAAACAACTGCCAGAATTTTTGCCGACTTCGAACCGGCTGCATGCACATTGTGGGCTACCACCGAATCGATGTAAATGGTATCTCCTTTTTCAAGTTGGTAGATATCTTTTCCGTAGTTGATTTCAATGCTTCCGTCCAGTACATAAATAAATTCTTCACCTTCGTGGGTTGAAAGTTTGTAATCCGATTCTTTGGAGGGTTCAATTTCTACGATAAACGGTTCCATGTGGCGCCCGGCTTTGTCTTGTGCCAGCGAGAAAAAATTCAGGTGTTCCCTGGTTTGTTCATCTTTTGTAGAGAAACTCAGGCTCTTTTTTTCTCCGCCTGCTTTAGTTACCGCCGGACCAACCTGCTCCTGATCGTCGAGAAAAGTGCCGATGCGAACACCCAGCGCTCTCGATATTTTAATCAGGTGGCCCAGTGACGGCATGAACCCTTTTTCTTCAATTTTTTCAAGTTGCCGGATATCGAGGTTGGCGTTCATTGCCAGGTTTTCGCGTGAAAGTTGCCTGAACTCACGAAACTGCTTTATTTTTTTCCCCAGTTTTTTCTTATTGCTCATTTGATAGAAATTTTAGAACAAACAAATGTAAAAGATTGAAAAGGAATGTAAAAATAAAATCTGTTTTCAGTTTTAAAACATAACGCTGAATTTATTTTCAATTTGAAATGCATTTTATGCCGGAAGGTTAAAATCAGCAAATCAATAAAAAATCAAAAACGATGTTATTCGCAAAGAAAAAGGTGCCTTAACTTAGACACCTTTTCAATTTTTTTATAACCATTTCATGAACGTGAAATCCTGCCGGTGCGGCAATCCTTCTTTTTTAGGATACAACCTGATTCCGTAGTTAAAAGAACCGGGATGCACCGGGTGAAAATTCAGCTTGAAACAGGCTATGGAATTTTCACATTTTTCAACTTCAAACTCAAAGGTTTCAACGATTTTGGGTTCGTCGTTTGTTCCGTTTTCAATGACAACAAGTTCAAGCCCCACTTCATTGCACGACAGCCCTTTCAGGTCGATTTCAACTTTAAAAGGATATTCCTGCCCCACTTTTATCATGTCTTTGATGCCATTTGAACTGTCTTTCTGTAAAACTTCGATGCTGTTCCAAACCGAGGCCACTTTGTATTTCCATTCAGACAATTCCCTGGCCCATTTGAAGTTTTCGCTTTTCATGCTAACCGAGCGCTCAAACTGAGGATTGTAGTAACGTTGCCGGTAATCCTGCAACATACGGGCGGTAGTAAATTTCGGGGCAACTATTGCCATGGTATTTTTAATATAATCAATCCACTCCACCGGGATATTTTCGTCATTTCTGTCATAAAAAGTACCGGCAATTTCATGTTCCAGAATGTTGTAGATGGTTTCTGCGTCGAGCTCATCCTGAAAATCCTGAACATCGTAGGCACGCTCGGCCGGAAGTGCCCAACCGGCTTTTTTGTGGTATCCTTCCACCCACCAGCCGTCGAGAACCGAAAAATGAAGTGTTCCGTTCATCACGCCTTTTTGGCCGCTGGTGCCCGAAGCCTCGAGCGGCCGGGTTGGCGTGTTCAGCCAAACATCAACTCCCTGCAGCAACATTTTTGCAAGATTGATGTCGTAATTTTGAACAAACAAAATTTTACCGCGGAATTCAGGCATTTTAGAAATCTCTACAATCCGCTTAATTAAATCCTGGCCGGCTTTATCGGCCGGGTGTGCCTTTCCTGCAAAAATAAACTGAACCGGGCGTTCCGGGTTGTTTACAATTTTCGCTAACCGTTCCAGGTTTCTAAACAGCAGATAGCCTCTTTTGTAGGTTGCAAATCTTCGGGCAAAACCAATTGTAAGGGCGTTGGGATCAAGGTTTCCGAGTATTTCGGTAATAAGTTGCGGATTTTCATTTCGCTTAATCCATGTCCCCTGGTAGCGTTCTTTGATATAATTTATCATTCGGGCCCGCAGGGTTTTCCTGATTTCCCAGATTTGCTCATCGGGCACCTGGTAAATTTTTCCCCAGATGTCAAAATCAAGCTGGTTGGCAGGAAACTCTTGTCCGAAATACTCTTTGTGAATTTTTTTCCATTCGGCTGCCGTCCACGATGAATAGTGAACGCCGTTTGTAACATAACCTATTTCGAGCTCTTCTTCGAGGTAGCCCGGGTAAAGGGCTTTTAATACTGATTTGCTTACATCGCCATGCAATTTGCTTACCCCGTTTATTCCCTGAGAAAGGTTGCAGGCCAGGTAACTCATGTTAAAATGATCTTCCTGTTCGCCGGCTTTTCCAAGGGCATCAAAATCTTCCCATGTGAGTCCTATTTTTTGAGGATAGGATTCCATGTAATATTTAAATAAATCGTTGTGAAATGAATCGTGACCGGCGGGAACCGGTGTATGAGTTGTAAAAACTGTTGAAGCACGCACTACTTCTTTTGCCTCGGAAAAACTTAATCCTTCGGCTTCAATAATATTTGAAATACGTTCGAGGCCGATAAAAGCGGCATGGCCTTCGTTGCAGTGGTAAATATCGGAATCGTAACCCAATTCTTTCAGGGCTTTTATTCCGCCAATACCGAGCAGCATCTCCTGCTTCAGGCGGTTTTTGTTATCGCCTCCGTATAAGTGGTGTGTTACGTAACGGTCTTTTTCGAGGTTTTCAGGCAGGTCGGCATCGAGCAGGTAAAGCTTTACAGAGCCGATATTTACCTGCCAGATTCGTGCCGTAAGGTTACGCCCGGGATATTCGATGCTGATTTTTTTCCATTCGCCGTTTTCATCGAGAACGGGATTGACAGGAATTTTCGAAAAGTCCTGGAATTCATAATTGGCCATTTGTTCGCCGTGCAGGTTAAGTGTTTGCTTGAAATATCCGTAACGGTAAAGCAAGCCTACACCTACCAGGTTCACTTTCATGTCGCTGGCTTCTTTCAGGTAATCGCCGGCAAGCATTCCCAGTCCGCCCGAGTATATTTTTAATGAATCGTGAAATCCGTATTCCATGCTGAAATAAGCGATTTGCGGTGCCCCCAGGTCTTTTCTTTCATCCATGTACTTTCTGAATTCATCATGGGCATGGTGCATTTTCGACATAAACTGCTGATCTTTTTCCAGCTCTTTAAAGCGTTTATAGCTCACCTTGTCGAGCAAAACAACAGGATTGTGTTCACATGCCTCCCAGATTTCACTGTCGATGTATTGAAAGACATCCCTGGCATTGCTGTTCCAAACCCACCAAAGGTTTTTGGAGATTTCGCGCAATGGCGCAAGGTTTTCAGGTAAATGTGATTCTACAATTATTTTTTTCCACACAGGAGGTTCGTTTTGCTGGCGTAAAAAAGAACTTGTTTTTTCTGTTTTCATCTTCTTATTTTTAAAATTCTTTATGGTCTTTTACCGGTGGTAAATTTACCGGCACTTTTCACTGCCCTCAATCCAGGCATTTTTCATGAATAGGAAATTAATCAGGATGGTATAGTCGCTAAATTTTGGTCAGTTAACCTTAAAAGAGGGCACAAAAATACATTTTTATTTGAATGGTAAAGGGTTTTAAATATTAAATTAAAATGAACCATAATTAATTGGATGTTAATTTTTTAACTGTTTTTTTTTCTTTCTGGTTGCCTTTTTCCTTTCCGACAATGCCTGAAGACGTGCCAGTTTGGCTTCCAGTTTTTTTAGTTTCTTATCTTTTTCTTCGATAATTTTATGCAAAGTTGTTACATCAGGGTCTGGTTCTTTTTGCGGGACAATGGAATTTAATCGTATTTTGAAATCGCTTAAAACGTTCATATAGTTGATGAAAGCTTCGTAGGGCGACTCAAACGGATTGTAGTAACTGTGTGCCTCACTGGCAGAAAAGAGCTTGGTCGACATGTAGTAAAAATGGTCGCTTGCCTGAAGGTATTTCCAGTCTTTATTCAATTCCTCATCGGTGCAGTGTTGCATTTGAGGGCTCAGTTCATACAATTTTTCAAAAGCCTCCTTTTGCATTTCATTTCCGAGCCAGGCCGTTAAATCGCGTTCTTCGTCGGCCCACGAAATGGCGTGCGGAACACTCACTGCAGAAATGGGTTGCACATCTTTCAGTACTTCCGAAGGTGTAGCAAATTTCAGGCCCGGTTCTTTTACAATGCCTTTTGCCAGATATTCAAGAAAATCGAAAATCCCGGTTTCTTTGGATTGTCTGCCCCCCATCGATTCGTAATTCAGAAAAAGATTTATCACTTCTTCTTTTGGAGTAAGATTTTTTAGCCAGCCGGTAAATTTTTCGGCTGTCAACGGAAATTCCGACCAGTTGGTGTTTGAAAACCGAAAGGCAATATCGTCGCTGAGCTTGAAATTCCGCATAAAAACTTTCAACTTCGGATTGGCGGCATTCACGTATAAAAAATTCGGGCTTTTCCATCCCAGAACATGGCGGGCGCCTTCGGTAAATATGGCCTTGAACCCCATCTCCGATACAAGTTCTCCTATGTCGTCGGAATAAATCATTTCGGTGTTGCGGAAAATTTTGGGTTGAAGGCCAAATAATTCCTCAATTTTTTGCTTGTGTTGATTGACTTCTTCCCTAAAAACAGCCGGGTTTTTCAACGAAGCCAGCGAGTGGGAATAAGTTTCTGAAAGAAATTCGACACAACCGGTTTTTGCCAGTTCCTGAAACGATTCAATCACTTCGGGTGCATACAATTCAAACTGATCCAGTGCAGTGCCGGTAATTGAAAAAGAAATTTTAAACTTTCCTTTCAGCTCGCCGGCCAGTTTTAACAGGAGTTTGTTTGCAGGCAAATAACTTTGTTCGGCAACTTTTCGCACAATGGTTTCGTTGGCATAATCATCGTAATAATAATGATCGTTGCCGATATCGAAAAACCGGTAGCGGCGGTGCCTGAATGGCTGGTGGACCTGGAAAAACAACGATATCGATTTCATTCTTACTGTTTATTTTTAAACCCGGTTTGTAAATTTAAAGTGCCGGACTTTGTTTTCATTAACTCTGTTAAGCCACGTGTGGTTTAAAATTTTTATTTAAATGAATGTGATCAATTTATACTGATTGTAAACCAAGCACTTTTTCATAAATTTTTCTGACTGCGAGGGCAGAGTTGTGCCACTTCATATTTCCGGCTTCACTTTTTCCCGATTTTTTCAGAAACCCGGAAAGTGACGGATAATTCAACAGGCCGTAAATGGAATCGGCCATTGCATAAGTATCCCAAAAATCAATTTTTATGGCATGTTTTAACACCTCCGAAACCCCCGACTGGTTGGAAATAATCACCGGCACATCGGCCTGCATGGCTTCAAGCGGAACAATTCCAAAAGGCTCGGAAACCGAAGGCATCACAAAAACATCGGTTAGTTTAAACATGTTGTACACATCGTCGCCTTTCAGGAACCCTGTAAAATGAAATTTATCGGCCATTCCCAGTTCGGCCACCCGCTTAATCATGGTTGCCATTTTATCGCCGCTGCCGGCCATCACAAACCGCACATTTTCCATTTTTTTCAGCACGAGGTAAGCGGCTTCAACAAAATATTCAGGGCCTTTTTGCATGGTAATCCGGCCCAAAAAAGTAACCACTTTTTCATTTACCCCTTTCTTAATCTGCAAATTCCCTTTTGTTCCTGAGGGTTCGACTCCATTGTAAACTACGTCAATTTTTTCAGGAGGAATACCATATTTTTCGATGATGGTTTTTCGGGTGAGGTTGCTCACTGCAATTATTTTATCGGCCATTTCCATTCCTTCGCGTTCGATGGCATAAACGGCAGGGTTAACATTGCCACCGCTGCGATCGAAATCAGTGGCATGAACATGGATTATGAGAGGCTTGCCGGTTAATTTTTTGGCTGCAATACCGGCCGGGTAAGTCAGCCAGTCGTGCGAATGGATGATGTCGAACGTATTTTCTTCGGCAATAATTTCAGCAACCAGCGCATAATTTTTTATTTCTTCAATGAGGCCCGGTCCGTAAGTTCCGGTAAAGTTTATTTTGAGGCCTTCAGTAGTTTTTACAAATTTTGCTTTTGCCGGATAGCGTTTTTTTTTCAGTTCCCAAAATTCTTCCTCAGTGGTGTACGGAATAACTTTAGAATGGACCTCCAGGGTTTCCATTTTTTTTTGAATGCCTTCAAATTCAATCGCTTTTTTTTGAACAGGGACGGTGTTGGCGCCTTTCAGTTTAATAACATTCCGGTTTTCGTCGCCGTGTTCTTTGGGGACCACAAAAAGTACATCGATGTTTTTCAATTCGGCCAACCCTTTGGTCAGCCCGTAGCAAGCGGTTCCCAATCCTCCGGAAATATGTGGCGGAAATTCCCATCCAAACATTAATACTTTCATAACCAGCAATTTTTAATCTTTATAATTCTGAATCCGGTTCATTGCGTAAAAAACACCTGCCACATTCCATGCAACCGATGTGGCGCCGCGTGCCTTGTGGGGAGGATTGCCGTCGTAAAATTCGGACAGCGTGCCAATACAATGTTCGGTCATCTCCTCCTCAAAAACTTCCATCAGTTGCCTGACAAACGGAAGGCCTCCCCGGCCGTGAATTTTCAGATACGTTTCCACAAAAAACTGCATCAGCCACGGCCATGCAGCTCCCTGGTGAATGGCCCCTTCGCGTTCGTCCTGGTTTCCTTCCACAGTGCCTTTGTACCTCAAATGATCGGGCGACAGGGTGCGCAGTCCCCGTTTGGTCAGTAATTTCTTTTTAGTCACACTCAGGACTGATTTTTTCTGCTCTGTTGAAAGCGGCGAATATTTCATGGCGGCGGCAATTACCATGTTGGGCCTCACTGCCCAGTCGGCCTGCCCGTTGCGAACAACATCGGCCAGGTGC
>JBMCIT010000069.1:0-7015 GCA_048616715.1 Tangfeifania sp.
TTCCAAATGAACTAATTTCTTAGGTGAAAAGTGTAATTTCCGAAACTTTTTCAGACCTTTATTTTAAATAAAAAAGCATTAATGAACAAAATTTTACTAAAAACACTCTGTGTAATCATCTTAAGTTACTGGACAACACAGAGTTTACAAAACATACATTTACCGCACTCCGGTTAAATTATTGTTGTGGGCATAATATTTGTTATTGAAAAAAAAATAAAAAATCAAACGAAATTGAAATCCATCTGTCATGAAACGAAAAATAGTGTTAACCACCGTTATTGTTGCGGGGCTTCTGCTGGCAACATTTTTTTTATTGCAGGGAAATAAAAGCGAATCCCTGAAAATTACTGCCGAGGTAGAAAGAGGTCCGTTTGAAGTACTGGTTTTATCCAGCGGCCAGCTCGAAGCACAAAATTCTGAAAATATTTCGGTGCCTTCAAATCTTCGCGACCGCGATATTCGTATTTATGAAATCAAAATCACCGATCTGGTGGAGGAAGGAACGGTGGTGGATTCCGGAGATTATGTTGCCACACTGGATCAAAAGGCAGTTGAAGAAGTATTAAATACCGCCCGCGAAGAACTGGAGCAGGCCGAAAATGCTTTTCAGGATGCAAAGATGGATTCAAATCTGACGTTGAGCAACTACCGCGACCTGATTATTAATGCCCGCGAAGAAGTGGAGTCACAGCAAATAGTTTTGGAAGAATCGAAATACGAATCGCCTTCGGTTATCCGCAAAGCCGAAATGGATCTCGACAGGGCGAAACGAAAACTGAAACAGGAAATACAAGGTTACGAGCTAAAAGAACGGCAGGCCATTTCGAAAGTGGAACGGGCAAAAATTGAAGTTCGCCAGAAAAGGAACAGGGTTGGCAAGCTGGAAGTGGTATACAATTCACTCGAAATTTCTGCGCCAAAATCGGGGATGGTAATTTACGGGAAAGACAGGATGCGCGAAAAAATAAAGGTCGGTTCCACAGTCAGCCCTTACATGCCAACAATTGCCACTTTGCCCGATTTGTCTTCCATGCTGTCGATAACCTACGTAAATGAAATCGATATTTCGCGTGTTAAAAAGGGGCAGAAAGTAAAAATCGGGGTGGATGCAATTCCTGAAAAATCACTGGAAGGCGAAGTGGTTTCGGTTGCCAACATCGGTCAGCCAATGCCCAAAAGCGATGCCAAGGTTTTTGAAGTAAAAATCAGGGTTTTTGGCGATGTGAGTGGATTAAAGCCGGCAATGACAACCAGCAATATTATTGAAACATCTACTATTCAGGATACAATTTTTATCCCGTCGGAAGCTGTATTTGAAAACGATTCATTGCAGTTTGTTTACCTGGATGAAGGCGATATTATCAAGCAGGTTGTCGACGTGGGCGATCAGAACGAAAACTTCGTCTTAATCAGAAAAGGGCTGAATGAAGGCAGCAAAATACTTTTAAACAAACCTGAAAATGCGGAGGCGCTTGCATTTGAGGGGATGGATATTTACGAAGAAATTAAAGCCCGAAGAATCCGGGAAGCCGAAGAAGAGAGAAAGCGGATTGAAGAAGAAAAGAAACAGCCTTTCAACCTTCAGAAAAAGCAAAGCAACGGCAATTCAGGAGTAATTATTATTGGTTAATTCCCTAATAAAAATGTAAATGAAAGCATTAATCCAACGATACGGACATGATATTTCCTCGGGAATTGAAGCCATTTTCACCAATAAAATAAAATCGTTCCTTACCGCACTCGGAATTATTTTCGGTGTAGCCGCAGTTATCAGCATGCTGGCTATTGGCAACGGGGCACAGCAGGAAATTCTCGATCAGATAAAAATGGTTGGGGTGAACAACATTATCATTTCGCCTACACAGCAAACGAACAACGGGGAGGATGCAGAAGAAAATTCGGATAACGGACCGCAAATCAGCACCAAAAAATTTTCGAAAGGACTGACCTTGTTCGATGCAGAAAGCATTAGCGAGGTAATCCCCTCGGTTATAAGGGTTAGCCCGGTAATTTCATTTAACTACTCAGCCATTCTGAAAGGAAAAAGCAACCCGGTTGTGCTGGAGGGGATTAATAACGAGTATTTCGAACTTTTCAACATATCGCTGCAGGATGGTGACCTGTTTACCGACCAGCAAATGGAAAACGGATTTCCGGTTTGCATAATTGGCGACAATGTTCGTAATGTGTTTTTTAACCAGGAAGACCCAATCGGTAAAAACATCAAATGCGGGCAAACCTGGCTGAAAGTAATTGGCGTAATCGAACGGCGCGATTTTACCGCCTCGGCTTCCGACGAAATGGGCATAAGCAGCACCGACAATAAAATTTTCATTCCTGCCAAAACAGTGCTGATGCGTTTCAGGAACAGGGCACTGGTGCGC
Organism: Tangfeifania sp.; assembly: GCA_048616715.1. Lineage (GTDB taxonomy): Bacteria > Bacteroidota > Bacteroidia > Bacteroidales > Prolixibacteraceae > Tangfeifania. The sequence continues at coordinate 2,388 of JBMCIT010000069.1, forward strand.
GCCGATGAAGTGGAAGTACTGATGGCATCGCGCGAAGAAAAAGCCAATCAGAAAGAAAACCTGAACCAATTGGATAAAATTATAGTACAGGTAGACGAAACCGAATACCTGGGCCCAACAGCCGAAATTATCACCCGGATGCTCCTGCGCCGGCACAACGGGTTGTACGATTTTGAAGTAACAATTCCGGAGTTGCTCCTGAAACAGCAGCAACGCACCAAGCGCATTTTTAATGTGGTGCTTGGGGTCATTGCCGGTATTTCGCTCCTTGTTGGCGGAATCGGAATTATGAATATTATGCTGGCATCGGTGATGGAACGCATCCGCGAAATCGGGGTGCGCCAGGCAATTGGCGCCTCCAAAAAAGATATCATTGTCCAGTTTCTGGCCGAATCGACCATTATCAGTATTTCAGGCGGAATAATAGGGATTATACTTGGCATTGTTCTGTCGAAAACCATTACAGCCATTTTCGAAATCAATACCATCGTTTCTGCCTTTTCAATCATTGTTTCATTTGGGGTTTCGGTAATAATCGGAATGGTTTTTGGCTACCTGCCTGCCAAACGGGCTTCGGATCAGGATCCTGTAAATTCACTGCGTCACTAAAAAATTCATCAGAAAAATGAAAACAACAATACCATTAACCATCATCTGTTTCCTTTTCATTTTGCGAACAAGCTCCCAGGAAAAACAGCTTCTTTCGCTCGAAAATGTTATAGACATCGCCTCGCAGCAATCGTTAGATGCCTTCCGGAACGAAAACATGTACCTTTCCAGTTACTGGGAATTTCGCTACTACAAAGCCGACCAGCTTCCCAATCTTTCGCTTGAAGCGACACCAATTAATTACAACCGGTCGATGCAAAAAGTTTATAACTACGACCAAAACCGCGACGAGTTCAAACTTCGTGAATATGTTGATTCGGAAGCTGCATTGTTGCTAAACCAGAATGTTGGCTTTACCGGCGGTCGCATTTTCGCACGCTCGGAGCTCAACCTGTCGCAAAAACTGGGCGACGATCGTAATTCGTCTTATTCATCAACACCGGTAAGTATTGGTTACTTTCAGCCTTTAAGCGGCTACAACCAGTTTAAATGGAGAACCAAAATTGAACCCCTGAAATTTGAAAAAGCCAAAAAGGAGTTTATCCAGTCGCAGGAAGAACTGGCCATAAAAGCTGCACGCCTCTTTTTTGATCTGGTAGATGCCCAGATTGAAGTTAAAATTGCTGAAACAAATTTTTCAAATGCCGACACGTTGTTTACCATCGGCCAGGGACGTTTTCAGGTGGGAACAGTAACACAGGATGAACTGCTCAACCTCGAACTCAATTTCATGAATTCAAGGCTTGCGCTTACCCGGGCAAACCTGGGGCTGGAAAGGGCCCGCGCCGAACTGAATTCGTTCCTGGGATTTGACAAAGACACAAAAATCGAGTGCATCATTCCAACCGAACTGCCGGATTTACAGATTCAGGCTGATAAAGCCGTGACAATGGCTTTAACCAACAATCCTGAAATCCTGAATCAAAAGCAGCGGTTAATCGAAGAAGACCAGCGGGTTACACTGGCAAAAAGCGAAAATGGGGTAAGCGGCGATTTGTATGCGCTATACGGGCTCAACCAAAATGCCATCGAATTCAGCAATGTTTACAAAGATCCGCTCGACCGCCAGCTTTTACGGGTTGGCGTAAACATCCCGATTCTTGACTGGGGACGCCGGAAAGGACAACTCGCTATGGCAAAATCGAACCGCGAAGTGGTGCGCATCAGCATCAACCAGGAAAAAAACGATTTTGAGCAGGACGTGATAATGAATGTGATGGAATTCAACCTGCAGGCCAACCAGGTGAAAAATACTGCCAAAGCCGATACCATTGCAGAAATGGGCTACGAAGTAACACAGCAACGGTTCCTTATCGGAAAACTCGATGTTACCAAGCTGAACCTTGCCCGCAACGACCGCGAGCAGGCACGCCGTGCATACATCAATTCGCTGCGTACTTACTGGAACTACTTTTATAACCTTCGCCGGCTAACGCTTTACGATTTTGAAAGTGAAAAAACACTTTCAGAAAATTTTGACAAAATTGTAAATAACTATTAAATCAGCACCCATGCCAAGGAAAAAAAAGACTATTGCCTGGATTATCATACTGGTTGTTGTTTTGGCCGCCGGTTCAGCAGTAATTGCAGGTCTTGGATTTTCATCATCTGAAACTTACCTTGTAAAAAAAGGTCCATTTGAACAGGCAATCAATGTAAAAGGCGAAATTCAGGGAAAAGATGCCGTTGTAATAAACCTGCCCGACGATTTGCGCTTAAGGGATTTACGAATTTACAGCCTGAAACTGAAAGACATTGTAGAGGAAGGGACCGCTGTAAAAAAAGGCGATTGGGTAGCAACACTCGATGCAGCTGCCATCAACCAGCAAATACAAAATAACAACGAAGATTTGATAAAAAGGCGCGCCGAGCTGAACGACGCCAAAATCGATTCTGCCATCGAATTAACACAGTTGCGTGAAGAACTGGAAGAATTTAATTACGACCTGCAATACAAAGAACTGGAACTGGAGCAGTCGAAATACGAATCGCCTGCTTACCAGCGCAAAATAAAGATGGAATACAATAAAACCGTTCGCCAAATGGAGCAAAAACGGCGCGATTATGAGTTGAAAAAACTGGAGTTGAAAATCAAAACCCAACGAATTGCCCGGCGTTACGAAGAGTTAGCCGAGCGCGACGAGTTGCTGAAAAAAGCCATGACTGCCTGCCGGGTAACAGCTCCGAAAAACGGAATGGTAATGTATGCCAAACTCTGGGGTGGACGCAAAATCAGGGTTGGCGATGACATCAGTTTTTTCAATCCCGTAATTGCCACACTCCCCGATATGTCGGTACTTGTTTCCGAAACTTACGTGAAAGAAATCGACATCACTAAAATTAACAAAGGCGACCCGGTTGAAATCACAATCGATGCACTCCCCGGGAAAACGTATCCGGGCAACATCTCAAAAATTGCCAACATAGGGCAGGAACTTCCGGGTTACGACACCAAAGTTTTCAGGGTGCTGATCGACCTCGGGGAAAACAACCCGGAAATTAAACCTGCCATGACAACCGATAACCGGATTCTGCTAAATAACCTGACTGAAGTTGTAAAAATTCCGCGCGAAGCAATTTATGCCAACAACGGAAAAACATTCGTTTATTTGAGACATGCCGGAAAAACCTGGAAAAAAGAGGTTGGGCCAGGACTGGAGAACGACGAGGAAATAGTTATTGACTCGGGACTCAGTGAAAACGATGAAATACTTATTGCCGAACCTGAAGATGCAGCAGAAATCGCTTTTTTAGATAATTGAAAGTTGAGCCGGAAACGCATTTCCTTTTACGTTTTTCAACCTTCAAAATGATTACATTTGCTGCTGAAATTTAAGCGTAAAAATGAAATCGGATAATTTTAAGGGATATGCTTTTGCCTTAATTGCCACCATTGCATTTTCCAATGTTTACATCTTTAGTAAAGCGGCATTAAATGAAATCCACCTGGCACAGTTTGGCGTTTACTGGTTTTTTATCAGTACAGTTTTAAGTTTGGGGTATGCACTTTGGAACAAAAAAATAACTCAGCTTAAATGGCTCACTAAAAGACAGGTGCGTGTGTTGGTTGCGCTCGGTTTCCTCGAAATCTTCACCACAACTACTTTCTTTCTTTCCATCAATATTATTCCTGATCCGGCAGTTACTTCGTTTTTGGGGAACCTTTTCCCGGTGATGCTGGCAGTGGGCGGTGTGGTGGTTTTGGGCGAAAAGTTCGGGCCGGTTGAAACCGGTGGGGCCATTCTGGCTTTGGTTGGGGCATTTGTAATTAGCTACACCGGAGAAAATACGCTGGAAAAATTATTCATTCCCGGAACGGGCGTGGTGGTGCTGAATGCATTTTTTGCCACCACTGCCTCGCTGGTTGTAAAAACCCATGTGCGGAAACTGAGCCCTGAACTGCTGGGGCTGAACCGCTCGGTTTGGTTGCTGGTGTTTTCGTTTATCATGATTCTTATTTACAGGCAACCGTTTGTTATTCCCGTTTCAGCATTGAAAAATATTGCAGTGGGTGCAACGCTCGGCCCGTTTCTGGCCATTCTCACGGTGTATTATTCGTTCAGCTACATCAATGCATCGCGGTCGGGCGTGGTGCAAAGCCTCAAAGGAATTTTCGTACTGCTTGGCGCTTACCTGGTTTTCGGAACTTTTCCACTGCCGCACCAGTTTACCGGTGGGTTGATTACCGTTGCGGGAGTGCTGGTAATGACCCTCGGACAAACGGGAGTATTCAACCGGAAACGGGCTAAATAAAAACGAAAAGTTCACGTTTTATCATTGCAGAAAATTTAATCTGATTATTTTTAGCATTCATCTAAATTCAAAAATATTATGAGAACGACCCTGGTTTTAGTACTTCTTTTCGGCTTGCACAGCATTCTTTTCGCCCAGGAAGAATTAATTGAACTGAGCAATGAACCTATTGAGTTTGAAGCGGACGGTTTCTTCATCAAAAAAATAACCGATGCCCGCGAAGAAAAAGACAACATCGGTTTTGTGCAGAAAGGCGTATTCAAAAA
>JBMCIT010000070.1:0-7004 GCA_048616715.1 Tangfeifania sp.
CTGCCGCCACTTTTTGTCAGAAACAAAAAATGAACTAATTTCAATCATTCTTAAAATTTCAGCTATGAAAAAATTTGTCCGGTTTCTGATGTGGCTCCTTTTTGTTTTCGCGGTTTTTATTATGAGTGCCTATTTGTTGCCACAGCATGTTAAAATCGAGCAGAATGCAAAAATCGATGCATCCCCAAAAATTGTTTTCAGCCAGGTGAATGACCTGTACAACTGGGAGAAATGGTCGGAGTGGCACATCACCGATCCGGATTTGGAAACTGAATTTAACAACAATGGTGTTGGCCAGGGAGCGGGTGTTATCTGGAACAGCGATAATGACGATATCGGTGTGGGTAAACTGACAATCACAGAGTCAGTACCATACGATTCGGTTTTTTGTGTCTTGCAGTTTCCGGAGAAAAGACCCGGCACCATGAAGTTTCTGTTTGAAGAAAACGGGGAAGAAACTTCAGTATCGTGGATTTTAACCTGCGATGTCGGATACAACCCTTTTGCACGGTGGGGCGGGTTGCTTAAAAACAGTAAAACCGGGCCCGGGATGAAAGACGGCCTTGAATATTTAAATACGGTTTGCCGGGTGTTGGAACAGGAAAATGCCTTGATTGTCGAGCTTCACAAACCTGATTCTTTTGAATATGCAGGCATTCGCGAAAAAATTTTTTACACTGCTGTCAGCTCGCGGATGAATGAATTGTATCAGTCCCTCAACAATTTTGTGGCAGCGACCACTGCCCGGATAAGCGGCCCGCCATTTGCCATTTATCATGAAATAAAAAACGACACCATCGATTTGGAATGCGGTTACCCTGTTTCGAAACTCATTTTGCCTGAAGATCCGGTTCAAACCGGCACTTTTAACCCGGGGAGATGCGCCACTATCGATTATTTTGGCGACCCCGGGGAGCTGGAAGAAGCCCACAGCACCCTTCAGCAATGGATTGAGCAGCATGGATTTAAAATGAATGGCGCCCCGGTTGAACAATACATTTCCGATGCATCAACAGAACCTGGCTCCAATAAATGGCACACAAAGATTTATTACCCGGTGAAATAGCCGGAACATTGCAAAAGGCGGATAAATTGTTTATACCAATTGCTTTCAAAATAAATGTTAGAGGTTAAAAAAATCTAAACACTGAGATTGTTTATCATTTCTTTCTAAATTTGTACCGCGCAAAAAATCCCAGGGGGAAGTGAAAGAAAAACTGTTTAAAAAACTCAGCGACCGTTACCGGTTGATCATTTATAACGACACTACTTTTCAGTCGGTTTGGAGCATGAAACTCACCCGGCTGAAGGTATTTACCGTTACCAGTTTGCTGTCGGCAATTATTGTGGTACTTGTTATTTTGCTGATTGCCACAACCGGTTTGCGCGAGTACATTCCCGGTTATCCGAAAGCTGAATACCGCCAGGTACTGGTTGAAACTGCCCTTAAAGTAGATTCGCTGGAAAACGAACTGCAGAAGCGGGATGAGTTTTTCAGGGGGATTCAGGCAATAATGAGCGGCCGGAAACCGGACGACAATATTGTTGCCGATAACAATGTGGAGCCCAATGAAGTTGAGTTTCAAGATTACAATCACGATTCTGTTTTTCAGGATAAATTACTTGCTGAACAAACAAGCCTTTCATTTGGCAACGAACCATCAGGAGGAGTAAGTCTTAGTCAGGTGCATTTTTTTGTGCCTGTAAAAGGGATTGTATCCAACAGTTTTGAATCTTCTGCCGATCATTTGGGTGTTGATTTGGTAGGAGAACCCAACAGCCGCATTTCCTCGGTGCTCGATGGTACAGTGGTTTTTTCGGGCTGGACAATCGAAACAGGGTATGTGATTTATATTCAGCATGAAGCCGAATTGATTTCAGTGTATAAGCACAATGCCGAATTGTTGAAAAACGTTGGAGATAAAGTACATGCAGGCGAAGCAATTGCCATAATCGGGAACACCGGAGAAATGACTACCGGGCCCCATCTTCACTTCGAACTTTGGCACAACGGTACAGCCGTCGATCCTGAAGAATATATTGATTTCTAAAATTTATGGAGAAAAAACGAATTGCCATTCTCGGTTCAACAGGGTCAATCGGAACCCAGTCGCTCGAAGTAATCGGAGAAAATCCCGATCTTTTTGAGGTGGAAGTTTTAACAGCAAACAATAATATTGAACGGCTTATTCAGCAGGCCCGGCAGTTTCAGCCCAATGCCGTTGTAATTGCCAACAAGGAAAAATACAGCGGGGTGATGGATGCACTTCAGAATGAACCCATAAAAGTATTTGCCGGCAGCGAGGCGCTCAACCAGGTGGTGCAAATGGAAACCATCGATATGGTACTCACTGCAATGGTCGGCTATTCGGGGCTTGTGCCCACATACCACGCTGTAAAAGCAGGCAAAAATATTGCACTGGCCAACAAAGAGACGCTGGTGGTTGCCGGCGATATCATTACAAACCTGGCCAAAGAAAAACAGGTGGATATTATTCCGGTAGATTCCGAGCATTCTGCTATTTTTCAGTGCCTTGTGGGTGAATTTACCAATCCCATCGAAAAAATTATACTGACCTGTTCAGGCGGGCCGTTTCGTGAAAAATCAGTAAAAGAACTGGAAACCGTTACCGTAGATGATGCCCTGAACCATCCCAACTGGGAAATGGGGGCTAAAATTACAGTCGATTCTGCTTCTCTCATGAATAAAGGTTTCGAGGTAATTGAAGCACGCTGGCTGTTTGGGTTGCCCTCTTCAAAAATCGACGTGGTGATTCATCCGCAGTCAATCATTCACTCGCTGGTTCAGTTCGAAGACGGTTCCCTGAAAGCACAAATGGGATTGCCCGACATGCGGCTGCCTATTCAATACGCACTCGGCTTTCCGTACCGCATTAAAAACAATTTTCCACGTTTTAATTTTTCCGATTACCCAAATCTTGAATTTGCCCAGCCCGATACAAAAAAATTTCGTAACCTTGCACTCGCTTTTGAGGCTTTGGATGCCGGCGGAAACATGCCCTGTATTTTAAATGCTGCCAACGAAATAGTTGTGGAATCATTTCTGAAAGGGCAGACAGGATTTTTGCAGATGCCGGACATTATTGAAAAAGCCATGCAAAAAGTGAGTTTTATTGAAAAGCCGGACATTGATGATTTAATTCAAACCAATGCCGAAACAAGAAAAATAGCGCAATTGTTAACAGAAAATACTATTTAAGAAGAAAGAAGAAGAATGGAGACAATATTGATAAAAGCAGCTCAACTTATTTTAAGCCTTTCAATTCTTGTGGTTTTACATGAATTCGGGCATTTTATGTTTGCCCGGTTATTTAAAACAAGGGTTGAAAAGTTTTACCTGTTTTTTGATCCCTGGTTTTCGCTGTTTAAAGTGAAGAAAGGCGAAACCGAATATGGTGTAGGCTGGCTGCCGCTTGGTGGTTACGTAAAAATATCGGGGATGATTGACGAGTCGATGGACAAGGAAGCTATGAAACAGCCTCCCCAACCTCACGAATTCAGGGCTAAGCCGGCCTGGCAGCGTTTACTGATTATGCTGGGAGGTGTGATGATGAATTTCCTGTTTGCCGTGATTATTTATATTGGTATTTCCTACGCCTGGGGTGAATCCTATCTGCCTACCGAAAATGTAAAATATGGAATTGAAGTAAGCGAAGTTGGTGAAGAAATCGGATTCCGCGACGGTGATAAAATTGTATCGGTAGGTAATCGGCATGTCGAAAATTTCAGCAAAATTGTTCCCACCATTGTGCTCGACGGCGCAAAAACTGTTCAGGTAATGAGAGACGGCGAGCTGGTTGATGTGGAAATCAGCGATTCGGATTTAGCGCTGTTGCTGAAAACCAAGGAAGAAGTTATCAGTTGGCGGAAACCATTTGATATTAAGGTGGGGCAGGTTGCAAAAGATTCTCCTGCCGAAGAAGCCGGATTGCAAAGTGGTGACGTTTTTGTTTCGGTAGATGGTAAAAATTTTGAATTTTACGATGAGTTTTCCGATTACCTGGCATCTAAAAAAAATGGGAAGGTAGAACTTACCATGCTTCGCGACGGCAACACCATTTCGAAAGAAGTTGAAGTTACTGAAGAGGGGAAGCTCGGTTTTTATGCAGCTTACAATGATCCGGAGATACTTGAGATGGCAACCGTCGATTATGGTTTTTTTGAATCGATTCCGGCCGGGATTAACCGTGGTGTGCAAACCACCCAGGATTACCTGAAACAGTTTAAATTGTTTTTCCGCCCCGAAACAAAAGCGCACGAATCGCTTGGCGGGTTTGCAACTATCGGGAATATTTTTCCTTCGCAATGGGACTGGTTTGCATTTTGGAACATGACGGCGTTCATTTCAATTATTCTTGCCATTATGAACCTGCTGCCCATCCCGGCACTCGACGGCGGACACGTGATGTTTCTCTTTTTTGAAATGGTGAGCGGACGAAAACCAGGCGAAAAATTTCTGGAGTATGCTCAAATTACAGGAATGATATTACTTTTGGCATTAGTTCTTTATGCCAATGCGAATGATATAATAAAAATGATTAATGGAACTTTTTAATTAAAAAAATTCTATTTTTGCAGCAGAATATTTTAAATTTGAACCATGAATTTATTTATAATTGCAGGATTTATCGGGCCACAGGAAATAATTATCATTTTAATTATAGTACTTCTTCTTTTCGGCGGGCGCAAAATTCCGGAATTGATGAAAGGCCTCGGAAAAGGGATGAAAGAATTTAAAAAAGCCACCAAGGAAGATGAGGATGGCGAAAAAAGTGAGACCACAGAAGAAACTGAAAAAATTAAAGGTTAATGTGCAGCTGAAAAGCTGAAAAATCCCGTTTATGCATTTTGTCATAAACGGGATTTTTATTTCAATACTGGTAAGATTTTTGTAGATTTAATCCTGAAATAAAAAAATCTGATAAAAAAATGAGACTGAAAATTATAAACCGGATCATTCTTTTGATCACCTTTGCAGCTTTTGCATCGTGTGACGACGGAGGCACAGCCATGCACAAAAATATAACCGGCAAAGCCGGAGAAGTGGTGGTAGTTATGTCAAATGAAGCGTGGGACTCGGAACCCGGGGAGGTGGTCAGGCAAACACTTGCACAGGAGCATCTTGCCCTTCCGCAGGACGAGCCGCTGTTCGATCTGGTGAAAGTTCCGGGTGAAGGATTTAAAAGTATTTTTAAGAGCACACGGAATATTTTGCAGGCCCGTATTTCACCCAATGTCGATTCTGCCAGGGTAGCGTTTCTGGATGATGCCTGGGCATATCCGCAGGCTACAGTAACCATCGAGGCAAAAACTCCCGGGGAGTTTGTGGAAATTTTCAATGAGCATAAAAACCGCATCATGTCCTATTTCGTTCGTGCTGAACGTGAACGTCTGTCCATGAATTACGATAAATACTACGAAAGGGAAATTTACAATGTGCTGAATGAAGATTTTGGCATCACCATGAAAGTATCCCCTGGTTTTCAGATTGCCGAACAAAAAGAAGATTTTATCTGGCTGCGGTTCGAAACCCCGAAAATTTCACAGGGAATCGTAATTTACACTTTTCCGTATGTTTCCGACAGTGCATTTACTCAGGATTACCTGATGAAAGTGCGCGACAGTGTGCTGCGTGCAAATGTGCCGGGGCCCGCCGAAGGCAGCTACATGGCTACCGAACGCAGGGTGGACCAGGTTTTTAATATTCGCGAACACAACGGGAATTATGCTTCTGAAATGCGCGGGCTCTGGCGGTTAAAAAACGATTTCATGGGCGGTCCGTATGTTTCGCTGGCTGTTTTGGATGTTGAGAACCAGCGTGTGATTGTGGGGTATGGATACGTTTATGCACCGAATACAGACAAGCGCAATTACCTCCGGCAGGTTGAAGCCATGCTTTATTCGATGGAACTGGCAAACCAGGATCAGAACGACGATATAAATATGGAAGTGGAAGTCCGGCCTGAATCCTAAAAATAGCCGAAAATATTTTTACAATCCCGGAGACTTTTCTGCGGGATTTTTTTCTTTTAAAACACCGCTTTCACAATTTTTTTCACGTTGTCCGAAATGCCGTAGGTGTAAATATGCAGCGAAGGAACTTTGCTGGCCACCAGCTCTTTCGACTGATGAATCGCCCATTCGGTGCCCACTTCACGGGCTTCTTCATTGTTTTTGCATTTTGCGAGTTCACCCGATAATTCCTTTGGCAGATCGATGCTGAAAATTTTGGGCAAAACTGTCAGTTGGTTTTTCAGGTTGATGGGCTTAATTCCCGGAATAATCGGCACATCGATGCCAACCGCGCGGCATTTTTCAACAAAACCGAAATACACGCGGTTGTCGAAGAACATTTGGGTGACAATATAATCGGCCCCGGCATCCACTTTTTGTTTCAGGTAAGCCAAATCGAGGTCTAAATTGGGCGCCTCGAAATGTTTCTCGGGATAGCCGGCTACCCCAATGCAAAAATCGAGCGGTGTGTTGTTTTTCAGGTCTTTTTCCAGGTAAACCCCTTTTTTCAGGTTGTCGATTTGTTTAACAAGGTCTGTGGCAAAAGTGTGTCCTTCTTTTTCAGGCCGGAATACGTGCTGGCTTTTTTCGCCGTCGCCGCGGAGTGCCAGCACATTTTCAATTCCCAGAAAGTGCAAATCAATCAACACATGTTCTGTTTCGCTTTTTGTAAATCCGCCGCAAAGAATGTGCGGCACCACCGGAATTCCGTACCGGTGCTGAATGGCCGCTGCAATGGCAACGGTTCCCGGCCGTTTCCTCACGGTCCGTTTCACAATCGAACCGTCGGGTTGTTCTTTATATTCCACCTCGTCGCGGTGCGTGGTAATGTTGATGTATTTCGGGTCGAAATCCACCAAACTTTCGATGGTGCGGTAAATCCGGCTGGTATCGTTTCCTTTAAGCGGGGGCAGGAGTTCAAACGAAAAAACCGGCTTGTCTGCATTATTGATGATATCGATTACTTTCAC
>JBMCIT010000071.1:0-6909 GCA_048616715.1 Tangfeifania sp.
TATCAAACCAATAAAAAAGAGCTGGCAACAAGTTTGTATGAAAAGGTGCTGGAATTAAATCCGCGCGATTATTCATCGTATTTCAACCTGATGAAACTTTATGCAGGCCGGAAAAATTACGACAAAATTTTTGCGATCGCTGAAAAAGGATTGGAGCAATTTCCGGGAGAGCCGGATTTTTACCTCGAAATGGCCAATTTTCAGTTCGGCCTGCGTAATTACGAAAATGCCATGAATGAATTTGAGAATTACTATTCGGCCGGTGGTGATTCAGTCTACAAAATCAATCTGAATTATGCCATAAGCTGCTACTTTGCAGGTGATGAACAGCAATCGATGAAGGTTTTAAAATCGCTTTATGCGCTCAATCCAAACGACTCTTTTGTGTTGTATTACAGAAGCTTGTGCAACAAAAAGCTGGCAAATTACGAAAAGGCCGAAAAATTTATGGAAGGAGCTATCGATATGTCTTATCCCACTTATCTGCCCGAAATGTACCATCAACTCGGTCAGATTCTGGGGCAGCAGCGGAAGTTTAAAGAATCGGTAGAAGCACTGAAAAAGGCTTATGAACTAAATCCTTCAGCGCATGAAGTTTTATTTGAGATTGCCACCACCTACGAGGAGTTTAATTCCAATAAAACACTGGCGCTGAATTATTACCAGATTTATTTAAAAGAGGGAGGGGAAGCAGCCAGGAATGTAAATTATGCGCTCGATCGGATTGAGCGTATAAAGGAAGATATGTTTTTTGAAGAATAGGAGATAGGTTAAAAATCTGCCAGTCCGGTTTTTTCCCTGACCAGGTTAGCCAGTTGAACCCGGCTTTTTACCTGTGTTTTTGTGTAAATACGATGGGTATGATCTTTTACGGTTTGAAGGGTAATAAATAATTTCTCGGCAATCGCCTTGTTGGTTTTTCCTGTGCATATCTCCCAAATTATTTCCGACTCGCGTTTTGAGATTTCATATTCAGCACAAAATGTTTTATAATCGATGTTTTTGCAGGGTTCCGGCTTTTCCTGTTGCAGAAACTTTAACCTTACGGGAAAGATAATGCTAACAGCAAAAAGCAGCAGAATTGCCAAACACGTTGAAATGAATCCAAAAATATTGAAAAAAGACAGAAGGATACTGTAAAGCAGAACTCCGCTAAAGAAAATGAAGAATGTTTTTTGCAATTCTTTTTTTTGAAATACAGATTCTGAATTTTTTTTGGGGCGTAAGAAAGGAAATACCAGTATTAAATGAACTGCCAGGTTTAATAAAACAATGATTCGGACAATGGCCGTATCGGGATTTTCAGGGATGCTGATAGTTCCCTTTTGCATGAAAAAAGCAATAAAAAATAATCCAGCTATAAAACCGGTGAAATAAACATACACCACAGTTTTTGAAATTTTGTAACCATTCAGGTTAAATCCAAATTTCAACAGCATAAACCAGCTTACCATTAAAAAGGGGGTACCTATTAACGGAATGAACAGGGCGAGTTTTTGCTCCAGTAAAGCAGAAAGATTAACATCGGCCATGATTTCGCGGATGGCGAGATTTCCCCAAATACCGTAAATGAAAAATGAAAAAAGAAATATCTGCTGGTAAAGTAATAGTTGCAATACCGGTTTTTTGAGGCCCTGAAAACACTGATATGAAATTAGTGTGCCAATAACCGCCAATCCGGTAGTGGCTACAAAGGTTGCCAGATAAGATAAATATTCAACAAACATTTATGGTTAACTACTTTGGTAGTATTGCAATGAAAAATTAAACCAACATACTATTGTTGCGGCCTACCAAAGTAGTGAATATTTAAAATCCTACCAAAGTAGGAAGGAATTTTTTAGCATTTCATCTATTTTCGAATTGACAATGAAACAGAAAACATTATTTAAAACAATTTAAAATGGAAAGCAAAAACTATTACGATTTGGTTCCTTCAATAGGAGGAAGTTTTAGTTACGGATGGCGTACCATATTCGGGAAGCCGTTTTTAACCTTTTTACTTGCAGTAATAATTACCGGGCTTTTAAACGGGCCGTTCGGTGCAAACTGGCAGGCAGACAATGGAAACTGGATGGATTTTGTATGGGTCTTTCCCTTTGCAATTTTCGGGTTGGCCTATGGATTATTGTTTATTCCGGTAATTAATTACGGCGAAAGATTTCTTTTTTTGAAAGGAATACGCGGGGAAGAAACCGAATTGAGGTTCCTTTTTGACGGGTTTAAAAACAAATACCTCCAGATTGTCCTGGCCAACCTGATTGTTTGGGCCCTGATGATTATTGGCTTTATTCTTCTTATTGTTCCGGGCATTATTGTGGCCTGCCGCCTGGCATTTGTACCTTATCTTGTAATGGACAAAAATTTGGAAGCCATGCAGGCTGTTGAAAAAAGCTGGCAAATGACCAAAGGCCATGGCTGGAAAGTGTTCTGGATGGGGGTGCTTTCATTCTTTATAATTATTGCCGGTATAATCGTATTTTTTGTAGGAGTTATTGTATCATTTATGTGGATTCATTCGGCTTTCGCTACACTCTATCAATCAGTTCTGAATCAAAGCGATGACGAAAATCCAATTCCCATACTGGGAGTTAACGAAGCGTGACTGGCAACCGTCAGATTTTCAGAAACCCGGATTTTCCGGGTTTTTGTTTTTAAATCAACTCCTTTGTTTGTATTTTGTTTCGCTAATTTGCAAACATGAAGAAGTTAATTGTATTATTTGTATTAATAATTGCTGTTAAATTTTCGTTCGCCCAGTATTTTCAAACCGGGCAGGATCCGGCATCCATCGACTGGCGCCAGATAAATACGGATAATTTCCAGGTTATCTATCCGGATTATTATGAACCGCAGGCGCAGGAACTGGCCGGTAAACTTGAAAAGGTATATGAATTGGGAGCTTATTCGCTGGCCCATCATCCAAAAAAAATTTCTGTAATTCTTCACACACAAACCGTGGTTTCAAACGGACTGGTTGGCTGGGCGCCTAAACGGGCCGAATTTTATACAACGCCGCATCAGTCGATTTATCCGCAGGACTGGCTGGAACAGCTTGTTTTACACGAATACAGGCATGTAGTGCAAATAGATAAAATAAACAGCCTTATTCCCGGACTGATAAAGGCCATTCTCGGAGAACAGGGAACTGCGCTGATTTTCGGGGCGTATTTGCCCTGGTGGTTTATCGAGGGAGATGCAGTAGTTACTGAAACGGCCCTGAGTAAACACGGCCGTGGACGGTTTCCTTCATTTTTAATGGAACATCGTGCGCAAGTAGTTCAAAAAGATGTTTTTACTTACGATAAAGCTTATTTTGGATCGTACCGCGATTTTGTTCCGAATCATTACAAACTTGGATATTACATTGTGGGAGCAGCCCGCGACAGATATGGAAGTAAAATATGGGAAGATGCTGTAACTTATGCCGGCAAAAAGCCATTATCAATTTTTCCTCTGAATAAAGTATTGAAAGAACAAACCGGGTTTAAAAAAGATGAATTGTACCAGTCGGTTTTCGATAGCCTGAAAAATGTTTGGGTGGCTGAAGATGAAAAATTCAGTCCGGCGGAATATTCAGTAGTTTCACCTTCTTCCGGTAAATTCACAAGTTATATTTATAACCACTGGCTCAACGATTCTGAGGTAATTTCGCTAAAAGAATCGTTTGAGGAAATACCTTCATTTGTTAAAATCGATGAAAAGGGGAAAGAAAACAGGTTATTCTTTCCCGGAAATATTTTTAATGAATCAGCTTCATCCAGCGGAAACTGGATAGTGTGGTCGGAACAGATTCCTGATTTAAGGTGGCAACACAGCGGAAAATCATTGTTGCGTCTGTTTAATACCCAAACAAAACAAAAAATTGAAATCAGCCCCGAGTTTAAAAGTTTCAGTCCGGCGCTTTCCGAAAACAATGACAAACTGGTGGTGGTGGAAACTGATTTTTCAAGTAATTATTATTTATCGGTTTACAGTGTTCCCGAAGGGAAATTAATTGACCGGTTTCAAACCCCGGAAAACAATTATTTCTTTTCTCCAATTTGGATGAATGAGAATGAAGTTGCAGCAATTATTCTTGGCAAAGAAGGGAAGCGGCTTGCAACAATCGATTTCAAAAATGGAAAATCGGAAATTTTATTGAAAAAAGAATTGGGCGATATAAAACACTTGCGTTTATCAGGCCGGTATATTTATTTTATCAGTTCGTATTCAGGAAAAAACAGTTTGTATCGCCTGGATTTGGAAACAAAAATGGTTGAACAGGTTTATGAGCCTCGTTTTGGTGTGGAACATCCTGCCATTTCGCCCGACGGTTCTAAAATTGTTTTAAGTGATTATACTGCCGATGGGTTCAGGCTGATACAAATTCCGGCCACCAATAAAAAAGTGGTTCCGCTCAACCAGGTTCAGCCGGCAAATTATGAACTGGCAAAAGCTTTGTCGGAACAGGAATTGGGAATTCCTGATTTTTCAGGAACCGACTCGATAACTTATGAATCGAAAAAATACAGCAAGGCAGCCCATCTGCTCAATTTTCATAGCTGGGCTCCCTTGTTTATCGATGCTTCAGCTTATGAAATCAGCCCGGGTGTCAGCCTGATGTCGCAGAATAAACTGGGCACAGCAGAAATGGTATTGGGTTATAAATGGGATTTAACCGAAGAAACCGGTAAAATTCATGCCAGTTATAAATTTATGGGATGGTACCCGATTTTAAATTTTGAATTGAATACCGGCAAACGGGCTTCAGAATATTATGAATTGCGGCATATCCGCGATAACCTGGGACAAGTTACGGGAATTGATACCACGCTTAAACGTTTTACGTGGGGCGAATTCCGTGGAAGCGCAGATATCAGACTTCCTCTTAATTTCAGAAAAGGTATATTTAACCGACTTTTACAACCCGAAATTCAATATGATTATATTAATTATCAGCGTCATTCAAACACTCCTGAAAATTTTAATGATGGCGATTTTCATTCATTGAGCTACCGGCTTTATTACCATCAGTTAATGAACAGGAGCTACCAGGATATGTACCCGGATTTTGGCATCGTTTTTAATGCTGTTTACAGACATGCACCGGCAGGTTCACTAAATCCGGGAACTTTAGCAGGAGGGAATTCAGTAGTTTACCTTCCGGGCCTGATGAAAAATCATGGAATAAAAATTTACGGCGGAATACAGCAAACCCAAAAGGGAAGTTCGCTGGGTTTTTCCGATATTGTAAAATATGCACGTGGCTGGGGAAGAATAAATACAAACAACCTTTACACGGCAACAGCCGATTATAAACTGCCTTTTTTATATGCAGATTTTAATTTTCTGAAACTGGTTTACCTCCAACGTTTAAAACTCTCATTGTTTGGTGATTTCACAAGACTGGAGGGAAATTATTACCGAAACGGCGAAGTATCCGGAACTTTTGTAAAAGATATCACTTCAGTTGGAGCTGAGTTGACTGCCGATGCCAACCTGCTCCGGTTTTATACACCCGCAGATATTGGCGTCAGGGCATCTTATCTGCCTGAATTGAATAGTGTTTATTTCAATTTTCTCTTTTCAATCGACTTTACTTCGTTTTAATGTAAAAACGGTAATTTCAGGTGGCATGTCCAATCTCCAGGGAATACCTACATTCCCCAGGCCGGTATTTACATAAAGCACTGAGTTATTGCTGCGGTACAATCCTCCCCAATATTTATTGGCCAGATGAGCAATGCTGAATTTTATTCCACCCAGCTTTATTCCCCATTGCATTCCGTGCGTATGCCCCGAGAGTGTTAATTCTATGTCATCCCGTTTTTTTACTTTACTGGTCCAGTGTGCCGGGTCATGTGTCATCAAAATGGAGAATGCCTCCGAAGGAATTCCATCCAGCGCTTTCTCAAGATTGGCATATTGAGGAAATGGTGGATGTCCCCAGTTTTCGACACCTGCCAGGAATATGGAGTCATTATTTTTTTTGATTACCCTGTTTTCATTGTTCAACAACAAAAAACCGGTTTCATTTAGTGTGGCAATTATTCCTTCCAGGTTCTGCTGTTTTTTTTCGTCGCTTTCCCAGGTAGTATAATCTCCATAATCGTGGTTTCCCAAAACTGAAAATGCCAGATGTCTGTTTGTCATCCTTTTTAAAACAGGTCGAAATCCGTCAGCTTCCCTGCCAAAATTATTAACTATATCACCTGTAAAAAGCAATAAATCAGGATCCTCATTTTCAATAACTGCAAGCGTTTTGTCAAGCAGTTTATTCGTTTTTAGCATACCTCCAATATGAATATCCGAAAACTGAAGTATCTTGTAGTTGTTGAATGATGTTGGAAGATTACCGTATTCGAGTTCAATCCGGTTTACCTGTATTTTTTGTGATCCCCATAACACGCCATAAATCATTCCACATGTAAGACCGGTTGAAATTATTAGTCCTGTAAAAGGCAATATTTTTCCGCTGGGCTCAAATATTTTGTGCAAAAGAAACGAAAGGCTATTCGGTACATTAAAAATAAAAAGGGTAAAGAGCAATGCATTAAAATAGAAATAAACAGGGTAGTTGGTTGCCTGGCGTGGCTGATAAGGATAAATATATAAAAATATAAAACCAAGTAAAACCAAACCATTTAATAAAAGCAAAATCCATTTGCCACGGTTCCGGTTTTGTTTTTTGATAATGGTTGAAACATTTTTATAAGCCAGCCATGCAAGAAAGGAAAACACAACAAAAAACAGGATAATGTATATGATCTGGAACGATCTCATATCTTAAGCAGATAATTTAATTTATTTGGTAAAAAAAATAAACGCATTAAAATAATTTTAAAATGCAATAAAACAGACGATTAATCTGCAAAACAAATGAATTTAACAAGCTGAGAATCTCATATTCTAAATTTTACAGGCAAA